>JBAWYY010000348.1:0-3590 GCA_037143285.1 Alphaproteobacteria bacterium
CCGAAGGGCACGCCATTGATGATGGTCTGCACCGGTTTCAAGAACACCTGCCCGTTGCGGGTGTTGTTGCGCGTGTCGAGGAACGCCACCGGCCCGTTGACCAGCTCCATGATAGCGACATCGCCGGGTGAGCCGACTTTCAGGCTGCCCACCTTGGAGGCGCCGTCGATGGACTTCATCGGCGCAACGGTGGCCATCGCCACCACCTGCTCCAGCGTGAAGCCTAGCGTCAGGAACTTGCTCATCACCCAGGGCAAGTAGGGCATGCCCGGCGTATTGCCGGACCAGACGTGAATGTCGGAGGAAATCACGTCGGGCGGGCAGCCCTGCTGGATCGCCGCCTCGCAGACCGTGAAGTCGAACGAGCCGCCACCATGGCCGACATCGAACACCACGCCGCGCCTCTTCGCCTCCAGTGCCGCCGGCAGGATCTTGCCGTCCTGAACGATATTGGTGAAGGCGCCGGCAATATTGGGCGCCCCGGAATAGGCGTGGGTGAGGATATCACCGGGGCGAAGCAGATCGAGAATCTGCGACATCAGCTGGCCGGATTCGACGCCGCCGATATGCACCATCATCTTGGCCGGACGGCCCGAACGCTCGCAGGCCATGATGCCGCGCTTCAGGGGCTCAAGCCCGTTCCGCGCGATCACATTTTCCGACATCCGCACCTTCACGCCCAAGACGAAATCGGGGTTCTGGGCGACTGCTGCGGCACAGGCATCCACCTGCGCGAAGTCGATATTGTAGAGCTCCGGCACCGGAAAGGCCGAAAGCCCCATATTGGCAATGTGGATGAAGGCATGGATGCGCGTGCGCGTCTGCGCCACCACGAAGCGGCGAAGTGCCGCGATATTGTTCGCGCCCGCGTCCCCCGCCGAGACGACCGTCGTGGTGCATTGATGCGGGATGAGCTCATCCGCCGGGATGCCGATGGCCGAGCCATAGGGAAACACATGGGCGTGGAGGTCGACGAGGCCGGGGGTGACGAGCTTGCCCGAGGCATCGATCATGCGGCTCGCGCGGGCGGCTGGAATATCCGCTTCAATCGCCTCCACGAGACCATAGCGGATGCCGATATCGCGTTTGGCCCGGAGCGACTGGCTGGGGTCAAGGACATCGCCGCCCTTGATCAGAAGGTCGAATTTGTCATCGGGACCCATGGCCGCATGGCCAAGTCCGGAATTGAGCGCGAGCGCGGATGTGGCGGTCGCCGCCAGCAATGAACGGCGTGAAAGCTTCGACATGGAGCGTCCTTCCCAGGGGTCTTTCATGCCGGGTGGTCGTTGTTTAGCCCCCGGCTTGGACGCGATGGTCCGCCCGCGCCGTGCGGGGCACAAGCCGGCATTGGCACAGACCTGTCGTGCGGGAACGTCAGCGCTTCTCGAGCGTCAGCGGGCGATTGTCCGGCGGCACCTTCTGCCACCGCCCGTCCGTCTCGCGCTTGAACGAGAGGACGAGGTTCTGGGCGCCATACATGAGCAGAAGCTCGCGTTCGAGCCGCCATGAGCCGAGGGCCAGTGCCGCAATCGAGCGCTCGCAACCGGGCGCGACCGTCAGCACAAAGCGCTGCTCCAGGAGGCCGATGCCGGGGGCAAGATCATCGCGCAGCGTCAGCGTGCAGAGCGCCGCCTGCCCCGGGCGACCAAGGCCCCAGGTGCCGGCGATCTCATCGGGCTGGGACAATTGGGTGCCAACGAGGCCGAGATTGGTCAGGAAATAGACGGTCGCATCGCCCGGGCGCAGCGCCTCGAAAATGCCGACCTCGGTCTCGCCGAAGTCGAAGCTGGTCTTGCCCGTATTATCCAGCCACACGAGATTGCCGTTAGAAGCGACCGACCAAGCCGTGATGGCGGCAGTCGCCGGGAAGGCCTCGCGGCAGGCCGGCCCAAAGGCCACCTGATAGCCGGGGCCGGTGCGGGTCGCCTTGAACTCCAGCGTACATTTGCGGGAGCCCGCGGGGTTTGAGAGTTCCCACGGCCCAATGGCGCGATCGACCTGCGCACCCGTTGGCGGCGCCGGCGCAACCACGGCCGGCTGCTGCGCCTGAGCTGCGCCGACGATGAGGGATGCCGCAAGGGCGAGGAGGACGAAGCGTCGCATGGCGTCTCCCTGTAATGGGCGCCGCGCGCCCTGTCACGGCCTCGCGAGGTCGCAGGCGGCAGGTTTTTCATCCTTCAGCACAAGCCCCGAGATTCCCCAGTGGACTTGCGGTATTTCCGGTTTCGAACGCGGCTTTGGGATGCTAGAGGCCGCACTTAACACCTTAAAGGATCGTGCCCCGTGAACCGCCCCATTGCCCGCGCCCTGCTTTCCGTCTCCGACAAGGCGGGGATCGTCGATTTCGCCCGCGCGTTGGCGGGCCTTGGCGTTGCGCTCGTCTCCACCGGCGGCACGTTCAAGACCTTGAAGGATGCGGGCCTTAGCGTGACGGAAGTCGCCGATCTCACCGGCTTTCCGGAGATGATGGACGGGCGGGTGAAGACGCTGCACCCCAAGGTCCATGGCGGGCTCCTCGCCATTCGCGGCAATGACGAGCACGAAAAGGCCATGGCTGATCACGGCATCAGCGCCATCGATCTCCTCGTGGTCAATCTCTACCCCTTCGAGGCGACGATCGCGCGCGGCGCGGACTGGGACGACACCATCGAAAACATCGATATCGGTGGTCCCGCCATGATCCGCGCAGCGTCCAAGAACCACGAGGCCGTCACCGTCGTGGTCGATAGCGCCGATTATGGGCCGGTGATTGCCGCCATGAAAGCGAATGGCGGGGCGACCACCCTCGACATGCGCAAACGGCTCGCGGCCAAGGCCTTTTCGCGGACGGCGGCCTATGATGCCGCGATCTCCAACCATCTGTTCCAGGTGCTGGACGAGCGAGCGACCGCCTATCGCGCCTTCGGCGGCACCTTGGCGCAAAGCCTGCGCTATGGCGAAAACCCCCATCAATGGGCGGCCTTTTATACGACGCCGACAGGCGCGACGCCCCGTCCGGGCGTGGCGACCGCCCGCCAGTTGCAGGGTAAAGAGCTCTCCTACAACAATATCAACGATACCGATGCGGCCTTTGAGCTGGTCGGCGAGTTCGATCCCGCCCGCACCGCTGCGGTCGCCATCATCAAACATGCGAACCCCTGCGGCGTCGCCGAGGGCGCAAGCCTGATCGAGGCCTATGAGAAGGCGCTGCGCTGCGATCCCGTCTCTGCCTTTGGCGGGGTGATCGCGCTAAACCAGACGCTGGACGGGCCGACCGCGCGCCGCATCGTCGATATCTTCACCGAAGTGATCATCGCGCCTGATGCGACCGACGAGGCGATTGCCATCGTGGCGGCGAAGAAGAATCTGCGGCTGCTCGTGACCAAGGGCCTACCCGACCCGCGCGCGCCCGGCGTCATTGTCAAATCGGTGGCGGGCGGCCTTCTCGTCCAATCGCGCGATGATGCCGTGGTAGACAGCCTGGATCTGAAGGTCGTCACCAAGCGCGCGCCGACGGCGGCTGAAATCGATGACCTCCGCTTCGCCTTCCGGGTCGCCAAGCACGTCAAATCCAACACCATCATCTATGCCAAGGACCGCGCGACCGTCGG
>JBAWYY010000349.1:0-3590 GCA_037143285.1 Alphaproteobacteria bacterium
GTCCATGCCGCCGGCGGCTATTTCTACTGCGACGGCGCCAATTACAACGCCATCGTCGGCAAGGTGCGGCCGGGCGATCTCGGCGTCGATGCCATGCACATCAACCTGCATAAGACCTTCTCCACCCCCCATGGCGGTGGCGGGCCGGGCGCAGGCCCTGTGGTGTTGTCCGATCGGCTCGCGCCCTATGCGCCCTTGCCGCTGGTGGTGGTCGACAAGGCCGGCGGCTTCCGCCTCACAGAAACGGCTGGCGAAGTGGATGATGCCGCGCTCAAGCCCTTCGGCCGCATGACCGCTTTCCACGGGCAAATGGGCATGTTCGTCCGCGCGCTCGCCTATATGCTCTCCCATGGTGCCGATGGCATGCGCCAGGCGTCGGAAGATGCGGTGCTCAACGCCAACTATATTCGCGCGGGCCTCGCCGATCTCATGAGCCTGCCCTTCGGCAATCAGCCCTGCATGCACGAAGCGCTCTTCGATGACGCTTGGCTGAAGGACACGGGCATCACCACCTTGGACTTCGCCAAGGCGATGATAGATGAGGGCTATCATCCGATGACCATGTATTTCCCGCTGGTCGTCCATGGCGCCATGCTGATCGAGCCGACGGAGTCGGAGTCGCGCGCGTCGCTCGATCTGTTCATCGCGACCCTCCGCGATCTCGCCATGAGCGCACGCGACGGCAAAACCGAGCGGTTCAAGGGTGCGCCCTTCCATGCGCCCCGCCGTCGTCTTGACGAGACGCGGGCCGCACGCAATCCGATCCTGCGTTGGACGCCGCCGGCGCCCTATGCGGAAGCGGCGGAGTGACCACCCTCGTCGTTGTCGGCGCAGGCGCCATCGGCTGTCATGTCGGTGGCGCGCTCGCGGCCTCCGGCGCGAAGGTGATTTTTGTCGCGCGGTCGCAACGCGCGGCCGATTTGGACGCACCGGGTCTGGTCATTTCGGACCTTGAGGGCCGGCATGATGTGATCACCGCGGGCCAGCTCACGGTTGTCGCAACACCGGCGGAGGCCGCGGCTCGCATTACAGGACCCATCGTGATCCTGCTCGCGGTCAAAGGGGGTGCGACGCTCGAGGCGGCTGCCACCCTCGGCGCCGCCTTTCCGCCGGGGACGCCGGTGATCTCGCTGCAGAACGGCGTCGACAATGTCGCCCGCATCGCCGCTGCCGCCCCAGCACTTGCGCCGCTCGCCGGCATGGTGCCGTTCAATGTGGTGCTCACAGGCGGCGAGGGCGCCCCGCTCACCGCCCATCGCGCCACCTCAGGCGCGCTGATCCTCCAGGATGACGCCGCCACCCGCGCGCTTTTGCCCGCGTTTGAGAAGGCAGGCCTTGCCGCCACGCTGAGCGCCGACATGGTCGCGGTGCAATGGGGCAAGCTCCTCCTCAATCTCAACAATCCCGTCAACGCGCTCTCCGGCCTCACTCTTATAGAAGAGTTGCGCGACCGCGATTATCGCCGCGTGCTCGCAGCCCTTCAGGACGAGGCCTTAGCGGCCTTGAAGCGCGCGGGCTTGAGACCCGCCAAGATCGGCGCGGCACCGCCGGCGCTGATCCCGACGATCCTGCGGCTCCCCACCTGGGCCTTCACCCGCATCGCTGCCGGCATGCTCGCCATGGATCCGACGGCCCGCTCATCCATGGCGGATGATCTGAGCGCCGGCCGCATCACCGAGATCGACGACCTCTGCGGCGCGGTGGTGCGCTTAAGCCTCGCCCAGGGCATGACAGCGCCGCTGAATAGGGCGATGGTCCGCCTTGTCGGGGAAGCGAAGACCCTCACCGCGCCGCAAATGCTTGCAGCCCTCGGGCTCACGCGCTGAGCCGTGACGTGAAGCACCCAAGAGATGTGGAGCGCCCAAGTGACGCGAAGCGCTTCGAACCAGCGTCCCCCACCGCTTCGCGCTTGCCTTTCCCCCCGCCTTTCCAGTAAACAGCCGGCCATGACACGCGCGCTTCGCCCCTTCTCGCGAATTACCAGCCGGGCCTCCTGAGGCCGCGGTCGACGCGCGCCCGGAGGTTCGGGACGTCCCATCTTGCCCCCGTGTCTTATTGTCCTTGCGAGCGCATGACGCCTCGCTCATCCCGGTAAATCCGATGTCCGAGATCGACTATTCCCACACCCTCAACCTGCCCGACACAGCCTTCCCCATGCGTGCGGGGCTGCCGCAGAAAGAGCCGGAAATCCTGGCCGCTTGGGTGAAGCGCAACCTCTATGCCGAGATCCGCGCGGCCTCCAAGGGCCGGCCGAAATATGTGCTCCACGATGGCCCGCCCTATGCCAATGGCGCGATCCATATCGGGCATGCGCTCAACAAGACGCTGAAGGACTTGGTGACAAGGTCGCAGCAGATGCTGGGCTTTGACTCCAATTACGTGCCGGGCTGGGACTGCCACGGCCTGCCGATCGAGTGGAAGATCGAAGAGGAATATCGCGCCAAGGGCCGCGAGAAGCCGGACTTTGCCGACGGCACCGCCATCAATGCCTTCCGGGCGGAATGCCGCGCCTTCGCGGCGGACTGGCTCGACAAGCAGCGCGAGGAATTCAAGCGCCTCGGCGTCATCGGTGATTGGGCCAATCCCTATTCGACCATGAGCTATCCGGCAGAAGCCCAGATCGCGGCTGAACTCATGAAGTTCAAGGCAACCGGCCAGCTCTATCGCGGCTCAAAGCCTGTGATGTGGTCCGTGGTGGAACAGACCGCGCTCGCGGAAGCCGAGGTCGAGTATCACGACTATACCAGCGACACGGTGTTTGTGGCGTTTCCGGTGAAGGCGGGGTCAAGCGCACTCGCTGAAGCCTCCATCGTCATCTGGACAACGACGCCTTGGACGATCCCGGGCAATCGCGCGATCTCCTATTCGCGCAAGATCGCCTATGGCCTTTATCGCGTGACCGAAGCCAGCGCCGACAATTGGGCGAAGGTGGGCGCCGCCTATGTGCTCGCGAAAGCACTTGCAGAGTCCGTGTTCAAAGCCGCGAAGGTCGAGGCATTCGAACTCGTGCGCGATGTGTCGGGCGATGATCTCGCCGGTGTCGCTTGCGCCCATCCACTCGCATCCTTCGACCCCTTCTACTCCTTCACCGTCCCCCTGCTCGATGGCGACCATGTCACCGACGATGCCGGCACGGGCTTCGTCCATACCGCTCCCGGCCATGGCCGCGAGGACTTCGACATCTGGATGTCCAACGGCCGCGCTTTGGCCGAACGCGGCATCGATACCGCGATCCCCTATACCGTCGACGCCGAAGGCCGCTTCACCAAGGACGCGCCGGGCTTCGAGGGCGGCCAGGTCATCACCGACAAGGGCGAAAAGGGTGACGCCAATGCCAGGGTCATCGCAGCCTTGACGGAGGCCGGCACGCTGGTGGCGCGCGGGCGCCTTAAGCACAGCTACCCTCATTCCTGGCGCTCGAAAAAGCCGGTGATCTTCCGCAACACGCCCCAATGGTTCATCGCCATGGACAAGACGGTGGCAGAACTCGGCGGTCGCACGCTGCGTGAAACGGCGCTGCAAAACATCGCCGCGACGCAGTGGGTGCCGGCGGCGGGCGAAAACCGCATCAACGGCATGATCGCCAACCG
>JBAWYY010000350.1:0-3583 GCA_037143285.1 Alphaproteobacteria bacterium
GGCGTCGAACTCGTGAACCACGAAATCGTGGTGATCGGCATGTCGGCCGCCTGGTCCGGCGATCTCGTGGTCGACCACGCAGTCATGAGCGATGCCATCGACATCGAGCCGGTACGTGAAGCCCTCGGCCGCGTCGGCCTTGCCTCCAGCGGCCAATTATCGGGCGGCGAGCGAGCGCGCCTTGTCGCCCTCCTAGCGAAAGCTGAGGCAAGCCCAACGGGCGAGGTACGCGGCGAGCGCCACACCATGCTGGACGATAGCGATATTTCCTCCACCCGCCATGCGCGGGCCTTTGTTGCCGGTGCGCTTGGCGGCCTTGTTGGGCGAACCACCCTCTATGTCTCGGGCGGCGCGGAGCATCAGGGCCCGCCGGGCGGTGGCCCGGTGGCCGTCATCGCCAAGCGCTAATCCGATGATTTAGCTGGCGAATGGTCTTCTATTACCCCAAACGGAGCAACCCACTAACCTCTTGTTAAGGTTAACGGACTATCACCTTGAGTGGTCATCTTGGTCCGGAGTCCTTTTCATGTCGCGGGTGCCTATCCCCCTTGTCGCTCTCATCGCCACGGGCCTCATGCTCGGTGGCTGTGCGTCGCGCAACGCGGGGCGCGGCGGCGACATCACCGGCTCGATCCCGCAGCGGAGTGAGGCGCAGTGGCGCTCCGAGATCGACCAACTCGCGGCCAAATATCAGTCGAGCCCGAACGATGCGGCCAACGCCATGCTCTATGCCCGCGCGCTGCGCGGCACCGGCCAGTCGGCGCAAGCGGTGGCCGTGATCGAGCGCGTGGCGCTGCGCGACAGCTCCAATATGGCGGTGCTCGGCGAATATGGCCGCGCACTCGCGGAAGTCGGCCGCAATGACCATGCCTATGAGGTCTTGAGCCGTTCGCACCGGGCCGACCAACCGGATTGGCGCGTCTTGAACGTGCAGGGCACGGTGCTTGATTCCATGGGCCGGCACCCGGAAGCTCAGAACCACTATAACGATGCTCTCAAGATCAGCCCCGGCGAGCCCAATGTGCTGGCCAATCTCGGGCTTTCGCTGGCGCTCACCCGTAGGCTTCCGGAGGCCGAGCGCGTCTTGCGTCAAGCCGTCGCCCATCCCCGCGCCGATATTCGCGCGCGTCAGAACCTCGCGCTCGTGATCGGGCTGCAAGGTCGTTTCGACGAAGCGCGCCAAATGGCCATGAAGGACCTGCCGCCGGCGGAGGCGGAGGCCAATGTCATGGTGCTCCGGCGCATGCTGTCGCAACCCAATTCCTGGGCGCAATTGCGCCAAACCGATCAGCGCGCCCGTCCGCGCACGGCTCAGGCGCCGCGCCCGACGGCGTCTCCCGCGGAACAGCCTTTTGACTGAAACTGAGTGACCGTATGACCACGATTCTGATTGCCGATGACGATCCGGTGCAGCGCCGCCTCGTTGAGGCCATGGTGCGCAAATTCGGCTATGAGCCGCGACTGGCGGAGGACGGCGAGCAGGCGCTGACCATCCTGACCCAGGAAACCGACGCCATCGACCTCGTCTTGCTCGACCTTGTCATGCCCCATCGCGACGGCATGTCGGTGTTGAGCGCGCTTCGCGAGCAAGGCATCGTCAAACCCGTCATCGTGCAGACGAGCCAAGGCGGCATCGACACGGTGGTCAATGCCATGCGCGCCGGCGCCTCCGACTTCGTGGTGAAGCCTGTGGGCGTGGAACGCCTGTCGGTCTCGATCAAGAACGCGCTGAAGGCCGAAGCCTTGGTGGCCGAAGTGCAGCGCATGAAGCGCCGCGTCGAGGGCACGCTGTCGTTCAAGGACATCGTCACCCAATCGGCCCGCATGACGCCGGTCTTGAAGATGGCCGAGAAGGCCGCCTCCTCCACCATCCCCGTGCTGATCGAGGGTGAGAGCGGGGTTGGTAAGGAACTCTTCGCGCGCGCCATTGCCGGCTCCGGCGAGCGCAAGGGGCGGCCCTTCGTGGCGGTCAATTGCGGCGCCATACCCCAAAATCTCGTCGAATCCATCCTGTTCGGGCACGAAAAGGGCGCCTTTACCGGCGCGACCGACAAGCATGTCGGCAAATTCGTCGAAGCCCATGGCGGCACGCTGTTTCTCGACGAAGTCGGCGAATTGCCGCTTGAGACCCAGGTCAAGCTTCTGCGCGCGATCCAGGAAGGTGAAGTTGACCCTGTCGGCGCCAAGAAGGGCATCAAGGTCGATATCCGCCTCGTCTCGGCCACCAATCGCGACCTGATCAAGGCGGTGAAAGAAGGCCGCTTCCGCGAGGACCTCTATTACCGCCTCTGCGTCTTCCCCGTGACCTTGCCGCCGCTGCGCGAGCGTCGTGAGGATATCCCGACCCTCGTCCGCCATTTCCTCACCCGATTCGGTGCGGAAGAGGGCAAGCGCATTCGCTCGGTTCAGCCGGCAGCGCTCGCCATGCTCCAGGCCTTCGCCTGGCCTGGCAATGTCCGACAGCTGGAAAACACAGTGTTCCGTGCCGTTGTCTTGTGCGACGGCGACGAACTGACCATCGCCGACTTCCCCCAAATCGCCGCCCAGGTGGACGGCTATGAGGTGATAACCCCGCCGCTTGCCCCCGTCGCCATGCCCGAGCCCATGGCCGCACCCGTGTTCACCACGAGCCGGCCTGCCATGATCGTTGCCGGCGCAAGCGTGCCGCTCATGGACGAAACCGGCCATGTGCGCCCGATGGAAGCGATCGAATCGGAAGCGATCCGCTTCGCCATCGACCATTATCGAGGCCAGATGAGCCAGGTCGCCCGCAAGCTCGGGATTGGCCGCTCGACGCTCTATCGCAAACTCAAAGATCTCGGCATTGCGAGCGACGAACCAGAGGATGCGGAGGCCTAAACGCCACTCAGCAGATTTTGGCGAAAGGGCTGATTTTCGCATCTTGATCGGGCGGCGAAGCCATGGTCCAAGAGGCACATAGAGGGGTCCAGTGGCACATCGTCAAAAGCATATTCGGTCCAGCCTCCGCGGTCCGTCCGTCGCGCTGACCATGGCAGCCGCGCTTGCGGTCTCGTCCGCCTTCATCGCGCCGTCGCCGACGCGCGCGAATGAGGAAGAGATCTCACGTTTCCGCCTCGCCGATTGGGAAGTGGAAGCGCTCATTGCGCGCCCGCCACTTGATTGGGTGAAGCCGCTCGCACCCGCCGATTTCGGCCTTGCCGCCTTCCCCCCTGCAACGGTTGTCGCAGCACCTGCAGCGCCCATGACCCCGGTCGCGCCGACAGCATCAGTTGAAGCGCCGACTGCCGTTGTGGCCGCAACACCGCCCGCAGCCCCTGCCGCCGATGAGCCGAGCCCCGGTGTCTTGGCCCCGTCGGGACCGGAAGAGCTGCCAAGCCTTGCCGAACTTGCGACGGACCCGCCGAGCCTCGTCGAAAACGGCAAGCCCGATCCAGCAATCACAGCCACCCGCGTCGCGGGCGCTTTGCGCGCAATTCTGGCCCGCGAGACCCGCTCTGGAGCCGCGCTCGCCGGCTTTTATGCGAGCCGCCAGTTCCAGCCGCTCTTCACCGCTGATGGGCTTCTGTCAGCGCGCGGCCTTGCCGCTGCCAATCGCATGACC
>JBAWYY010000351.1:0-3542 GCA_037143285.1 Alphaproteobacteria bacterium
ACCGATCTCGAAGTTTTGGGACCGGCGGCCGAGCTCCCCCTCCAGGTCTTCGGCGATCAGGTCTATCCGGAGGAGACCCGGCTCAAATATCGGTTCTTGGACCTGCGCCGCGAGAAACTCCACCGCAACATCATGCTGCGCGGTGAGGTGATCGACTCGATCCGCAGCCGGATGAAGAAGTCGGGCTTCTTCGAGTTCCAGACGCCGATCCTGACTGCCTCCAGCCCGGAAGGCGCGCGCGATTTCCTCGTGCCGGCTCGCCTTCACCCCGGCAAATTCTACGCGCTTCCCCAGGCGCCCCAGCAGTTCAAGCAATTGCTGATGGTTTCGGGCTTTGATCGCTATTTCCAGATCGCACCCTGCTTCCGCGACGAGGATGCCCGCGCCGACCGCTCACCCGGCGAGTTCTATCAGCTCGACGTCGAGATGAGCTTCGTCACCCAAGAGGACGTGTTCAACGCGATTGAGCCCGTCATGCGCGGCGTCTTCGAGGAATTCGCAGACGGGCGCTCTGTGACCAAGGTCTTCCCGCGCATCCCGTTCCGCGATGCAATCCGCCTCTACGGGTCCGACAAGCCGGACCTTCGCAATCCCATCAAGATGGCCGAGGTCTCCGAGCATTTCCGTGGCTCGGGCTTTAAGGTCTTCGCTGGTATGCTTGAGGCCGACCCGAAGAACGAGATCTGGGCGATCCCGGCGCCGAAGGGTGGCAGCCGCGCCTTCTGCGATCGCATGAACGACTGGGCCAAGGGCGAGGGCCAGCCCGGCCTCGGCTATGTTTTCTGGCGCGAGGGCGAGGATGGGGCGGCGGGTCCCATTGCCAAGAACATTGGTCCGGAACGCACAGAGGCCATCAAAGCGCAGTTGGGGTTAACCACGGGCGATGCCTGCTTCTTTGTCGCCGGCAAGCCCGACAGCTTCTACAAATTCGCGGGCGCCGCGCGCCAAAAAGTCGGTCAGGACCTCGATCTCGTCGCCAAAGACCGCTTTGAGTTCTGCTGGATCGTCGACTTCCCCATGTTCGAGTGGAACGAGGACGAGAAAAAGGTCGACTTCTCCCACAATCCCTTCTCGATGCCGCAAGGCGGGCTGGAGGCCTTGGAGACGAAGGATCCCCTCGACATCCTGGCCTATCAATATGACATCGTCTGCAATGGCATCGAATTGTCGTCAGGCGCGATCCGGAACCATCGGCCCGATATCATGCGCAAGGCCTTCGATATCGCGGGCTATCCGGAAGCGGTGCTGGAAGAGAAGTTCGGCGGCATGCTCCGCGCCTTCACCTATGGGGCGCCGCCCCACGGTGGCATCGCGCCTGGCATCGACCGCATCGTGATGCTGATTGCGGACGAGCCGAATATCCGCGAGGTCGTGCTCTTCCCCATGAACCAGCGTGCGGAAGACCTGCTGATGGGGGCACCCTCCGAGGTGACGCCGAAGCAGTTGCGCGAGCTTCACATTCGCCTCATCCCGCAAGACAAGGCCTGACCCCCATGGTCGAACCCCGCTCGATCTTCATCAGCGCCACCGACGGCTTGCAGTTGCATGTACGTCTGTGGGGTGAAAACCGAAGGGGGCATCTGCCCTTGCTGTGCTTGCCCGGCCTGTCGCGCAACACCGCGGATTTCGAGGTTTTGGCGCAGGATATGGCCGCCGAGCGGCTCGTTGTCGCCGTTGACTATCGTGGCCGTGGCCTGTCGGCCTGGGATCCCGTTTGGACCAATTATTCTCTGCCCGTCGAGTTGGGCGATCTGACCTCGGTTGCAACCGCCATCGGGCTTGCGCACGCAATCTTCTTGGGCACCTCGCGTGGCGGCATCCACACCTTGCTCATGGCGGCGTCGAGGCCGGGCATGGTGAAGGGCGCGATCCTCAACGATATCGGGCCTGAGGTGGATCCCACAGGGCTTGCGCGGATCAAAAGCTATCTCGGCAAATTGCCGGAACCCGCCAGCATGGCGGCAGCGGTTGCGCTTCTTAAAAGCGTCGCGGCGGCCAAATTCCCCGCCTTCTCAGCCGCCGATTGGGAGCGACAGGCCGCGGCCATGTGGGTGATGCGCGACGGCAAATTGATCCGCAGTTATGACCCGGCCCTGGTGAAGACGCTGGAGGGGCTTGATTTCGATGCGCCGATCCCGACCTTGTGGCCCCAGTTTGATGGCCTCGCCAAAGTGCCTATGCTCTCCATTCGCGGTGAGTTGTCTGACATCCTGCCGGTCGAAGTCGTCCAAAAGATGAGCGCGCGTCGTCCCGATCTCGAAGTTTTCACGGTGCCGGGGCAGGGGCATGCGCCGGCTCTCACCGATCAACCCTCCATCGGGCGCATTGCGGCCTTCTGTCGCCATTGCGATGGCCTTCATCATTGATATGAGGCTGCCGGGGCGATAGATGCGCTCGGCATTCAGGCCGACGTTGCAAGACGGCCGGAACGGCCTAGTGTTGCTGAAAAGATTGTGTTGGGGCGTGCCCGCGTGAATATCCCGAACCTCCTCACCATCCTGCGGATCGTCCTGGTGCCGGTGATCGTTTGGGCTATTTCGCAAGGTGCGATGGGCCTCGCGCTGGTGATCTTTGTGATCGCGGGCGTCACCGACGGCATCGACGGGTTCATCGCGAAGAATTTCGATCAGCGCACTGAACTCGGTGCGTTTCTTGACCCCATCGCCGACAAGACGCTGCTTGTGTCGATCTATGTGTCGCTGGCGATTTTCGGCTTTATCCCGGTGTGGCTCACGATCCTTGTGGTGTCCCGTGACGTGATGATCGTCGTCGGCGTGCTTCTGTCCTATCTCATTGATAAGCCGCTGATTATGAACCCACTCGCGGTGTCGAAGGCCAATACCGCCGTCCAGATCGTCTTTGCGGCCCTGATCCTGGCCTCTCAAGGGCTCGGGCTGGAGCTCGGCATGATGATCACCTTCGTCATGTGGACGGTCGCAACCCTCACGCTCGCGTCAGCCGCCGTCTATGTCCGTGACTTCCTGCGCCATATGGCGACCTGAGGACCCACGGGAGACACCGGCTTGTTTCTGACGCGATTGCCAGCAATGCTGGGGTCCAGCGTGTCACCACCAAGGAGCAAACGAGCGTGAGCCTTCAGAAACAGGTTGGGTTCTGGGTTGGCGGGCTCGTTGCGCTTGTGCTGGCGCTCTATGTTCTGCGCGGCATCCTCTTGCCGTTCATGGCGGGCCTTGCTCTCGCCTATCTGCTGGATCCCGTGGTCCGCCGCCTGCAAAAGCTCGGGGTCTCCCGCATTCTCGGCTCCTTTGTGGTGATCCTCACCTTCGTGTGCGTCTTCATTGCGATCCTCGTGCCCGCAGCGCCGCTTTTGGCAAACCAGCTCTCCTCGCTCATTGCGCGCCTGCCGGGCTACGCGATCCAACTCCAGTCGCTTGCGACCGAGCAGAACCGCGAATGGCTGCAGATGGTGCTGGGCGAACGTTTGCCGGATGTGTCGCGCTCCGTCGGCGATCTCGTCACGCAATCTGTTGGATGGATGGGATCGTTCCTGCAGAGCCTGTGGTCGCAGGGCGCAGCCCTTA
>JBAWYY010000352.1:0-3540 GCA_037143285.1 Alphaproteobacteria bacterium
GCGTGACGCGCTGGAAGAGCGCTATCTCGCCTATGCGCTCTCCACCATCATGGGGCGCGCCTTGCCGGATGCCCGCGATGGGCTGAAGCCGGTCCATCGGCGTATTCTTCACGCCATGCGGCTGTTGAAGCTCGATCCGGGCACCGCTTACAAAAAATGCGCCCGCATCGTCGGCGACGTCATCGGTAAGTTTCACCCGCATGGCGACCAAGCGGTCTATGACGCTTTAGTTCGTCTCGCCCAGGATTTTGCGCAGCGTTATCCGCTGATCGACGGGCAGGGCAACTTCGGCAATATCGACGGCGATAACGCGGCTGCCTATCGCTACACCGAAGCGCGCATGACCGAAGTGTCGCGCCTCCTCCTCGATGGGATCGACGAGGACGCAGTCGACTTTCGCAAAACCTATAACGAAGAAGACGAAGAACCCATCGTTCTGCCCGGTGCCTTTCCCAACCTGCTCGCCAACGGCAGCCAGGGGATTGCGGTGGGCATGGCGACCTCGATCCCTCCACACAATGCCGCAGAAATCTGCGATGCGGCGCTCCATCTGATCGGAAATCCCGCGGCCACCACCGCCGAATTGCTGGTTCATGTACCGGGCCCCGATTTTCCGACCGGTGGCATCATCGTCGAGAACCGTTCTTCGATTATCGAGGCCTATGAGACGGGCCGCGGCTCGTTCCGCACGCGTGCTCGCTGGGCGGTTGAAGATGCCGGGCGCGGGACCTTTGTCGTCATCGTCACCGAGGTGCCCTATGGCGTCACCAAGGGGCGGATGATCGAGAAGATCGCTGAGTTAATGCACGAGAAGAAGCTGCCTCTCGTGGCCGATATGCGCGATGAGAGTGCAGAGGACATCCGCATCGTGTTCGAGCCGCGCTCGCGCAATGTCGATCCGGCCGTCATGATGGAGAGCCTGTTCAAGCTTTCTGAGCTTGAGGCCCGCATCCCGCTCAACATGAACGTCCTGTTGAAGGGGCAAATCCCCCGCGTCGTCGGGCTGAGAGACGTGCTGCGCGAGTGGCTCGACCATCGGCGCGATGTGTTGCTGCGCCGTTCGCGTAACCGCTTAAAGCAGATCGAGCACCGACTTGAGGTGCTTGGCGGCCTGCTCGTCGCCTATCTCAACATCGATGAAGTGATCGCGATTATCCGCACGGCCGATCATCCGAAATCGGCGCTGATCGAGCGGTTCACGCTGACCGATGTTCAGGCCGATGCCATTTTGAATATGCGGCTGCGGTCGCTGGCGAAGCTCGAAGAGATTGAGATCCGGACCGAGAACGACGCGCTCGTGACCGAGAAAGAGGGGATCGAGAAGCTTTTGGCCTCCGAAACCCTGCAATGGAAGACGATCTCGTGGGAGATCGCCAATGTTAAGCAGAAGTTCGGCAAGGACACCCCGCTTGGCCGCAGGCGTACGACCTTCGGCGAGGCAACCGAAATTGCGGATGCCGACATTGCCGAGATGCTGGTCGAGCGCGAGCCAATCACAGTCGTTGTGTCAGAGAAGGGCTGGATCAGAGCACTCAAAGGTCATGTTGCCGACCTCTCGACGCTGACCTTCAAGACCGATGATCGGATGAAGATCTCGTTCTTCTCCGAGACGACAGCCAAACTTTTGGTCTTCTCGACCAATGGCAAGGTGTTCACGTTGGAAGCCTCCAAGCTTCCGGGTGGACGAGGCGCGGGTGAGCCCGTTCGCCTGATGATCGATCTCGAACAAGAGCATGACATCATCGAGATCATGCCGCTGAAGGGTGGGCGCCGGTTCCTGCTCGCGTCGAAAGAGGGCCGCGGATTCATCGTGCCCGAAGACGAGGTGGTGGCGACCACCCGCAAGGGCAAACAGGTCATGAGCCTGGATACGCCGGACGAACTGCTGCGCATCGTGTTTGCCGAGGGCGACCACGTGGCGGCGGTGGGCGAAAACCGGAAACTCATCGTCTTCCCGCTAAGCCAAGTGCCGGAAATGGTGCGCGGCAAGGGCGTTCGCCTGCAGAAATTCAAAGGCGGTGGGCTGTCGGATGTGAAGGTCTTTACTCTCGACGCGGGCCTCACCTGGAAGGACTCCTCCGATCGAACCTGGACGGTCGAGAAGAAAGATCTCGCCGAATGGTTGGCGGCGCGGGCCGATGCCGGCCGGCTACCGCCTAAGGGGTTCCCGAAAAACAACCGGTTTGGGTCTTAGGGCGATCAGTAAGACGAGGTGATCGATCCACTTGGGCCCTGCAAACGCGGTCGTTTGATTGATACTATAGTAGACATGGGCCCGGCTTGCCGCGTTAAACCACTCGATGTGATTTCCAATCAAACGTTTGTTCAACTAGTCTGAGCCCATGGCTCTGTTATCGCATCTCCTTCGTCGGTTCGTCCGCAATGGTCGCCTCACGCTTCGTCGAGCTGACGGGTCGCTTGAATCATTCGGCTCAGGCGAGGGCGGGCCGCTCATAACGGTGCGACTGGCTGATGCGGCCACCGAGCGCGCCTTGTTTTTCAACCCGGAGCTTGCCGCGGGCGAGGCCTATATGGATGGCCGGCTGGTGGTGGAAGATGGGCACATCCTCGATCTGCTGACGCTCTTTTCGGTCAATCGCACGGGGCTTGCTGCCCATCCGGTCCAGCAAATGCTCCGGCGCGTTTGGCGAGCGCTCAAGCGTCGCCAACAGGCCAATAAGCTCGGTCAGGCGGCTGAGAATGTGTCGAGCCACTATGACCATCCCCGAGCCTTCTATGAGCTGTGGCTCGATGAGACCATGAGCTATTCCTGCGCCTATTTCGAGCGGCCGGATATGGCGCTGAAGGACGCGCAGATCGCAAAATTTCGCCATATCGCGGCCAAGCTGAAGCTTGAGCCGGGCATGCGGGTCGCCGAGATCGGGTCGGGCTGGGGTGGCCTTGCGACCTATCTCGCTCTCGTCTGCGACGTCCATGTTACCGCGATCAATGTCTCGCCGGACCAGCTTGCGGCGTCAAAAGAGCGCGTTGCCCAGGCCGGCGTGGCGGACCGTGTCACCTTTTTTGAGAAGGACTACCGCGAGCTCACCGGAACCTTTGATCGCGTCGTCTCCGTCGGCATGATGGAGCATGTGGGTGTCACTCATTTCGATGAGTATTTTTCGACTGTGAAACGCCTGTGCGGGGCGGACGGATTTGCCATGATCCACGCTATTGGCCGCATGTCGCCACCCGGGACAACCGCGCCCTTCATCCGCAAATACATTTTCCCAGGCGGATATGTGCCGGCATTGTCTGAGGTTTTCGCGTCCACTGAACGGGTCGGGCTGTGGGTTGCCGACTGTGAGGTCAAGCGGCTCCACTATTATTGGACTATCAAGGCGTGGCGGGAGAAGTTTGCGGCCGTTCGTCCTCAAGTGGTCGACATGCAGGGCGAGCGCTTCGCGCGCATGTGGGAGTTCTATCTGGCGGCGGTCGAGCTCGGATTCCTCAATGGCTCCAATATGGTGTTCCAGCTTCTCTTGGCCGAAAAGCGTGATGCGGTGCCAGTCACCCGCAGTTTTATCGAGCGTGGTGAGG
>JBAWYY010000353.1:0-3532 GCA_037143285.1 Alphaproteobacteria bacterium
GCGCAGCGGTGATCTTGGTCGGACATGTCACGAAAGACGGCCAGATCGCCGGCCAGCGCGTTGTTGAGCACATGGTCGACGCGGTGATGAGCTTTGAGGGCGAAGGCGCCCATCAGTTCCGCATTCTCCGCGCGGCGAAGAACCGGTTCGGACCGACCGATGAGATCGGCGTGTTCGAAATGACCGGCAAGGGTTTGCGCGAGGTGCCGAACCCCTCGGAATTATTCTTGGCCGGACGGGATACGGGTGCCCCAGGCACAGCCGTTTTCGCCGGCATGGAGGGCACAAGGCCCGTGCTGGTCGAAATCCAGGCGCTTGTTGCACCGACAACCCTCGGCACCCCCCGTCGCGCTGTGGTGGGCTGGGACCCGGCACGGCTTGCCATGGTGCTGGCGGTGCTCGATGCGCGTTGCGGCGTGCGTCTCGGCGGCCACGACGTTTATTTGAACGTGGCGGGCGGCTTGAGGATTGCCGAAACCGCAGCGGATCTGGCCGTTGCCGCAGCGCTTACGTCCTCGCTCACCGGCGCGGTCTTGCCGGCTGACGCGATCTATTTCGGTGAAATCAGCCTCACCGGCGCCGTGCGGCCCGTGCCGCTCATGGGCGGGCGCTTGAAAGAAGCAAGTAAGCTTGGTTTTGCCCGCGCGGTCATGCCCGATTTGCCGCGTGGCGAGGGCGAGGCCGGGCTCTCTATCCTCTCGGTCAATAATCTCTCGACCTTGGTCGCCGACATCGCCGCAAGCGGGGTGAAAAAGCCTTCGGGCCGCGACGAGAACTAACCCACCGCCCTCGCCGCCCGCTCCGGCATATATTTGTCCGTCCAAATCCGGTCGAGATCGAGCCGTGACGTTACGCCAAAGGCCTGGCCGATCAGGTCCAGGCCGCGCTGCATGCGGCCGCGATCAATAGGACCGAGCCCGACTGATGCTGTCTCAGGGGTCAGCACCTGATGCTGCAACACCCAACGAAACCGCTCTTCCTCGATATCGGCGCGGATAAGGCTATCGATGCGCGTTAGCGTTTCCGAGGCCGTTTTCGGATCGCGGGCCGCCTCCCGCCACGAGCGCGCAACGGCGCGCAGGAAGCCGGGAATCGCCGCCTCATGGTCACGGACGAATCGGCGGCTCACCAGCACGGTATTGCCGTAGATATCGAGCCCATGGGCCGAATAGTTCATGATCGAGATATCCTCACGCTTCACGCCGAGGAGCTTGAGGTTCAGCCAAATCGTCGAGTCAAAGCCGGTGATCCCCATCACTTCCCGGCGGACAAAGGCCTGTTCTCGCAGCCTGAGATCCATATTGACGAAACTGACGGTCGAGGGATCGAGCCCGTTCTGCTTGAAAAACACCGGGAAGAGCCGAAAGCCGTTGTCGGTGATCGGCCCGCCCAATGTTTTGCCGACAAGATCGGCGGGCTTGGTGATGCCATCGCGCGCCCAAGTGACGACCGAGGCAGGCGTTGTGCGGAACACATTGAAGACAGCAAGCGGGATGGCATCCGGCGAGCGTTGAGCGAGCTCCGGCATCCCCGTGATATCGGCAAAGCTCGCGTCATAAGCGTTGGAAGCTACCCGGATTGCGGCATCGGCGCCGCTTGCCGGGTCCATATCGGTGATGTCGATCCCCTCTTCCGCAAAGAAGCCCTTTTCCCGCCCGAATAGAAAGGGAAGGTTTGAGCCGTTACGCGGCAGGTTGAGCGAGAAGCGCATGCGCGTCCGTGTCTGCCCGATCGCTGGATGGGCGAGCGCAGATGCCGCGAAAACAGTGAGCAATTGACGACGCGTGGTCATGCAACCTCGACACGATTAGGGCGTTCAATCATCTTAAATGCCCAGAAGAACGGCCAGCCCTAAATTTAGGCATTAATTTGCTGTGATCGGCGGGTCGACGTGCAGGTTCATGCTCGCTATAACGCCCCCGCTTTAGGACTGTTCGGCGGATTCCCGAATCGGTCCAAGCCAGTTCGCCCGGAGACGTTCATCCATGCCGGTCACTTATCTTGACCTCGGTCTTATCGCGATCATGCTGGTCTCCGGACTTCTGGCCATGGTTCGCGGCTTTGTTCGCGAAGTGCTGTCGATTGCGTCCTGGGGCCTCGCCGCGGTGACGACTTGGTGGGCGTTCCCGCGCCTGCTGCCCATCGCTCAGACGCAGATCTCCAGCGAGATCTTGGCCAAAATCGCAGTGATCGGTGGCGTGTTTTTGAGCGTTTTGATCATCGTCTCGCTGATCACCATCAAGATTTCCGATGCCATCCTCGATTCGAAGATCGGCGTGCTCGATCGGACCTTAGGGTTTGCCTTCGGTCTTGGACGCGGTCTTGTAATCGTGGTCGTGGCCTTTGCCTTCTTCACCTGGCTCGTCCCCACGGGCTCGCGCCCGGATTGGTTCGGCAAGGCCAAATCCTATGCGCTGCTGGATGGCACGAAGGATTGGCTGCTTGCCCAGTTGCCGCAGGATATCGAAGGCTCGGACATTCTGCGCCGCTTGAACCAACGCACCCAGCGCACGCCGGACGGTGATGCACCTGCCACCGCACCGGGTGGCGCGGCACCGCCTGCCGCTACACCAGGCGCAGCAGCCCCCGCCGCGCCGGCCGCCCCAGGTGGCTCGCCCGTTGCACCCGTTCAACGTCGCCCCTAGCCAAGCGCTCGACGCTTAGCTGGCCTGACGTTAGGAGTATGACCGCTTGACGACAGGCCCTTGTGGCCTGATGTCACGGCCTTGAGCGTCTAAGCGGACCAGACGAGGACGATATGACCGGATCCCCCGAGGTTCGACATTACGAGGCGGACAAGGCCTCCTCGCCGGATTTCGATCTCGAAAGCGACCGCCTCCACGAAGAATGCGGCGTTTTCGGCATTTATGGCCACCCCGATGCCGCAGCGATCACGGCGCTCGGCCTTCACGCCCTGCAACATCGCGGACAAGAAGCCGCCGGCATCGTCTCGTTTGACGGCGCGCGCTTCCATTCCGAGCGCCGTCTGGGTCTTGTCGGCGATCACTTTTCGCGGCGCGAAGTGATTGATCGGCTGCCCGGCATCAGCGCCATCGGTCACACCCGGTATTCGACCACCGGCGAAACTATCCTGCGCAATGTTCAACCACTCTTTGCCGAGCTTGAAACGGGCGGCTTTGCCATTGCGCACAACGGCAATCTCACCAATGGCATCACACTGCGCCGCCGCATGATCGCCGAGGGTGCGATCTATCAGGCCACCTCCGATACCGAAGTGATCCTCCATCTCGTCGCGCGCTCGCAGAAGTCGCGCATTGTCGAGCGCTATATCGATGCGCTCCGGGCCATCGAGGGCGCCTACGCACTGGTCGGCCTCACCAACAAGAAACTGATCGGCGCCCGCGATCCCTTGGGCATCCGCCCCCTCATCCTCGGCCGCCTGGGCGAGGCCTATATCCTGTGCTCCGAAACCTGCGCCCTCGACATCATCGGCGCCAAATTCATCCGCGAAGTCGAGAACGGCGAGGTCGTGGTGATCTCCGACGAAGGGATCGAGTCGCATCGGCCCTTC
>JBAWYY010000354.1:0-3510 GCA_037143285.1 Alphaproteobacteria bacterium
CGCTCGCGCATCGACCGGCCGGTGGGCCATGTCCTGTCAAATTCCTTTGGCTTTGGTGGCACCAATGCCACTATCGTCATGAAGCATATCGACGCCTAAATCGTCATGGATCGGTTACATCGGCGTGGCATCGAATCCGGGTTTTTGGTGACCCGCTTTTTCGGTGACCCGTCATGTGGACCCAGCGCCATGCTGAACCCCATTTGAAGCTCGTGCCGACCTGTGGCCTGCACGATGACCACGCAAGGAGGGTCTCTTTGACCCAGTTGATGCAAGGTAAGCGCGGCCTGATCATGGGCGTTGCCAATGATCACTCCATCGCGTGGGGCATTGCTAGAACGCTTGCCGCCCACGGCGCCTCTCTCGCCTTCACCTATCAGGGCGATGCACTGGGCAAGCGGGTGAAGCCGCTGGCCGCGAGCCTTGGCTCATCCCTGGTGCTTCCCTGCGATGTCGAGGATATCGCGACCGTCGATAATGTCTTCGATCACTTGACCCAAGAGTGGGGCGGCCTCGACTTCGTCGTTCACGCCATCGGTTTTTCCGATAAGAGCGAGTTGAAGGGCCGCTATGCCGACACCTCGCGCGAGAATTTCTCGCGCACCATGGTGATCTCCTGCTTCTCCTTCACCGAAATCACCAAGCGCGCGGCAGCGCTCATGCAGCCCGGCGGTTCGATCATCACGCTGACCTATGGCGGGTCCATGCGCGTGATGCCGAACTACAATGTGATGGGTCTCGCCAAGGCAGCGCTCGAGGCAAGCGTTCGCTATCTCGCGTCCGACTATGGTCCGCGCGGCATTCGCGTCAATGCGCTGTCGCCAGGCCCTGTGCGCACGCTCGCCGGCGCCGGCATCGGTGACGCCCGCCTCATGTTCAACTTCCAGAAGCGGCATGCCCCGCTGCGCCGCACCGTCTCGCTCGACGAGATCGGCGGCTCAGCGCTCTATCTTCTCTCGGACCTCTCAAGCGGTGTGACCGGCGAGATCCATTATGTGGATTCCGGCTACAACATCATTTCGATGCCGCAGCCCGACGCGCTGAAAACGGTCGATGCCGCTGAACAAGCGGTGGAAGAAGCAGCGGCTCGGGTGAAGGGTCACGCGGCCGAATAAGGCTGCCGTGCTGCGCATTTAAGCATTCGCTCATTGCCCGTTCATTTTTGCCATGCCATAGCGGCGACGCTTGGCGGGGACTTCTCGCTTGGCCTCAAACCACGGCGAGCCTCACCGCATGTTCCCTAAGCCGCTTCCCGAACTTTTCCCCAATACCGCCGCCTACGAATCCCTGCCCATGGTGAAGCCTACCGGCTTCCGCGAATATGATGCGCGATGGTTCTTCGGCCGGGAACTGAACCTCATGGGCGTTCAGGCCGTGGGCATGGGCCTCGGCACCTTGATCGGTCGCATGGGCGTGAAGCGCGAGATCGTGGTGGGCCATGATTTCCGCAGCTATTCCTCATCCATCAAGATGGCTTTGGTGACCGGCTTGATGGCCGCGGGCTGCAAGGTCCATGACATCGGCTTGGCCATGTCGCCCATGGCCTATTTCGCCCAGTTCGAGCTCGATGTGCCGTGCGTTGCCATGGTCACCGCGAGCCATAACGACAATGGCTGGACCGGCGTGAAAATGGGCGCCCAGCGCCCGGTCACCTTCGGCCCGGACGAGATGACCGCGCTGAAGGAGATCGTGCTCGCGGCCGATTTCGACCTCATCGGCAGCGGCTCGTTCCACTTCGTCGAGAATTTCGCTGAGCGCTATATCGCTGACCTTACCTCGCGGCCGAAGATCACCCGCAAGCTTAAGGTGATTGCGGCCTGCGGCAATGGCACCGCCGGCGCCTTCGCGCCGAAAATCCTGGAAATGCTCGGCTGCGAAGTCGTGCCCATGGATGCCGAGCTCGACTTCAATTTCCCGCGCTACAATCCCAATCCGGAAGACATGAAGATGCTTCATGCCATGTCGGATGCGGTGAAAGAGCATGGCGCTGATGTGGGCCTCGGCTTCGACGGCGATGGCGACCGCTGCGGCGTGGTCGACAATCACGGCGAGGAAATCTTCGCCGACAAGATCGGCGTGATGCTCGCCCGCGACCTCACCCGCGTCCACGGCCCCTCGCAATTCGTGGTCGACGTGAAATCGACGGGCTTGTTCTCGACCGATCCGGAATTGAAGCGCCTCGGCGCCAAGACCGATTACTGGAAGACCGGCCACTCCTATATCAAGCGCCGGGTTCGCGACCTCAACGCGCTCGCGGGCTTTGAGAAGTCGGGCCATTTCTTCTTCAATGCGCCGGTTGGCCGCGGCTATGACGACGGCGTCGTCACCGCGATTGCCGTCATCGACATGCTCGACCGCAACCCCACCCAGTCCATGGCCGACCTCTATTCAGCCGTGCCGAAGACCTGGGGTTCGCCCACCATGGCGCCGAAATGCGCCGATGAGATCAAATATGAGGTGGTTGATCGGGTGATCAAGCGCTTCCAGGATCTGCGCGCTGCCGGCGCCTCGGTCGCAGGCCAGCCCATGGTCGATCTCGTCACCGTGAATGGTGTGCGCATCACCACGACTGACGGCACCTGGGGCCTCGTTCGCGCCTCCTCGAACAAGCCGGAGCTGGTCGTGGTGGTCGAAAGCCCAGTCTCGGAAGCGCGCATGCGCGAAATGTTCAAGGCCGTGGACACGATCCTGCGCGAAAACCCCGAAGTCGGCGCCTATAACCAAACGATCTAGCCTCGTTCACTCCCGCCTCTGACGAGATTCATCGTTCTGTCGTCTTGCCGTCATCTCAGAGTCGACGATGTAAGACACCAAGAACGATCTCATGGGCTTGGCGAATCGACCCGGCCTGGATCTAGAGGGGGACTGCATGAGCGCCACCGACACGCGCGGGCCTGGGACCAATAAGGCCAAGGGCCCGACCGAGCCCGTTCGGTGGAGCGACCATGGTCGTAAGATCCTGCCTTTCGTGCGCGCCTATGGTGGCTTCGGACTGCGTCCGATCGGTGCTGCAACGCCCGCCTCGCTCGGCCGTATCGGCTCGCTCGAAGTCCGGCTCGTGGCCAACGCTGCCGAAGTGCGGCGCGCCCAGCGACTGCGCTGGCAGGTTTTCTACGAGGAAATGTCGGCGCTCCCCGATGCCGCATCAAAGCTCGCCCGCCGCGATATCGACCCCTTTGACGCCATCTGCGACCATATCGTGGTGATTGACCACGCGGCCCAAGAGCGCCCACGCTTCGGCCCGCCACGCCCGCGTATCGTTGGCACCTACCGCCTCTTGCGCCAGGACGTGGCGGAGCGGCACGGCGGCTTTTACTCCGCGCAGGAATTTGACCTCACGGATTTGCTGGCGCGCCATCGCGGCCGCCGCTTCCTGGAGCTTGGGCGCTCCTGCGTGCTCGCGCCCTATCGCGACAAGCGCACGGTCGAACTGTTGTGGCAGGGCATTTGGGCCTATGTGCTCGCCAATGGCATTGATGTGATGATCGGCTGCGCGAGCCTTGAGGGCAC
>JBAWYY010000355.1:0-3504 GCA_037143285.1 Alphaproteobacteria bacterium
CGATATGGTTGAGCGGCGTATAGCGCGCCTCGGTCTCCTGATCGATCAGCACCGAATGGCGCTGCGAGAAGGTGCCGCGCTCGCAATCCTGGCCGGACAGGCGCACGCGATGGCCCTCAGCGACGAGCGAGCCGAAGGCGAGCGCCTCCGCCATGGCCCAATCAACCCCTTCGCCGGTTTCCACCATCTTGCGGCGGTTTTCGAGGAAGCGACCGATGGTGCGATGAACGTTGAAGCCCGCCGGCACGGTGGTGATCGCATTGGCGATCTTCACGAGCTGGTCGTGCTCAAGGCCGGTCGCGCCACGGCGCGGATCGTCGTCGGTGGAGGCCGGCGCCTTCAGGCCCGACCAGCGACCATCGAGCCAGTCGGCCTTGTTCGGCTTATAGGCCTGTCCCGCTTCGAATTCGGCATCGAGACGCAGGCGCCAATCGGCCTTCATCTGGTCGACATCGGCCGCCGTGAGGACGCCGGTAGCGATGAGCTTGGCGGCGTAGATTTCCAGCGTGCTCTTCTGCGCGCGGATCTTCTTATACATCACCGGCTGGGTGAAGCCCGGCTCGTCGCCTTCGTTGTGGCCGTAGCGGCGGTAGCACCACATGTCGATGACGACAGGCTTCTGGAACTTCTGCCGGAATTCGGTGGCAACCTTGGCCGCGAAGACCACTGCTTCCGGGTCGTCGCCGTTCACATGGAAGATCGGCGCTTCCACCATCTTCGCCACATCTGAGGGATAGGGCGAGGAGCGGGAATAGCGGGGATAGGTGGTGAAGCCGATCTGATTGTTGATGATGAAGTGGATCGAGCCGCCGGTGCGGTGACCCTTTAGCCCCGAGAGGCCGAAGCACTCGGCCACCACGCCCTGGCCGGCAAAGGCCGCGTCACCATGGATGAGGAGCGGCAGCACCGCCGTACGATCTTCCGGCGGGCAGCCGTGCTGGTCCTGCTTGGCGCGGACCTTGCCCAGCACCACGGGATTGACGATCTCCAAGTGGGAGGGATTGGGCGTCAGCGACAGGTGCACCTTGTTGCCGTCGAACTCGCGGTCGGAGGAGGCGCCGAGGTGATATTTCACGTCGCCCGAACCTTCCACATCATCGGGGGCATAAGAGCCGCCCTTGAACTCGTGGAACAGCGCGCGGTGCGGCTTCGACATCACCTGGGTCAGGATGTTCAGGCGGCCGCGATGGGCCATGCCCAACACGATCTCCTTCACGCCGAGATTGCCGCCGCGCTTAATGATCTGTTCAAGGCCGGGGATGATGGATTCCCCGCCGTCAAGGCCGAAACGCTTGGTGCCGGTGTAGCGCAGGTCGAGGAACTTCTCGAAGCCCTCGGCTTCCACCAGCTTCTGCAAGATCGCGCGCTTGCCTTCATTGGTGAAGGTGATTTCCTTATCCGGACCCTCAATGCGGTCCTGAATCCAGGCCTTTTGCGCGCCATCGGTGATGTGCATGAACTCGACGCCGAGCGTCTGGCAATAGGTGCGCTCGAGGATCGCGACCATCTCGCGGATCGTCGCATATTCGAGGCCCAAGACGCCGTCGATGAAGATCTTGCGGTCGTAATCGGCCTCGGTGAAGCCGTAGCTGCTGGGCTCCAGCTCCTCGTTCGCCTTGGGCGGGTCGATGCCGAGCGGGTCGAGATTGGCGTGCAAATGGCCGCGCATGCGGTAGGCGCGAATGAGCATCAGTGCGCGGACGGAATCGCGGGTCGCCTGCAACAACTGCGCTTCGGAGACGGTTGCGCCCTGGGGGCCGGGGGCTGCGGCTGCCTTGGCCTTAAGCTTGTCGCCGATGACTTTTTCAACTGCGGCCCAATTGCCGTCGAGGGCCGAAATCAGCTCGCTATTGGGCACAACCGGCCAGTTCGGACGGGTCCAGGACGCGCCTTTGGCGTCCTTCGCAGCAGCACCCGGTTCGTCGCCTAGCCCCTTGAAGAATGTCGCCCACTCAGCGTCCACTGAGGCCGGGTTCTGCTGAAACTTCGCATAGAGATCCTCGATGTAGCTGGCGTTGCCGCCATACAAGAAGGAGGTGAGCGCAATGGTTTCATCCTGGCGTGCCATGGGAGCATCCTCGCCTAGTCAACGATAAAGAGTTTAGCGCCGGTCCGCGTTTCGGAGCGGTGCGGTTCAGCGCCGTCGGCAACCTGATAGCTCATGCCCGGCCGCATCACGACGACCCGGCCGTCTTCGAGGGTGGTGGTCAGCTCACCCTCAAGACAGAGCAGGATATGGCCCTTCGAACACCAGTGGTCCGAGACATAGCCCGGAGAATAGTCGACCATGCGCACGCGGATCGGGTTTGCCTCCGGGCCAAATGAGCGCGTCCGCCAGGTGGCGGTGCCCTTCTCGCCGGGATGGACGGTGGGTTCTACCGCCGCCCAATCCGTGGTCCCGAAAGCAATCTCGGCCATGCGCATGGGCGCTGCCTCACTTCTTCTTCAAAACATCGACCAAGGTCTTGCCGAGCCGCGCCGGTGACGGCGAGACATAGATGCCGGCTGCTTCCATCGCTGCGATCTTGTCTTCCGCGCCGCCTTTGCCGCCGGAGATGATCGCGCCCGCATGGCCCATACGCCGGCCCGGAGGCGCCGTGCGGCCCGCGATGAAGCCGACCATGGGCTTCTTGCGGCCGCGCTTGGCCTCATCCTTGATGAACTGAGCGGCGTCTTCTTCCGCCGAGCCGCCGATCTCACCGATCATGATGATCGACTCGGTCTTGGGGTCGGCCAGGAAAAGTTCAAGCATGGCGATGAACTCGGTGCCCTTCACGGGGTCGCCGCCAATGCCAACCGCCGTCGTCTGGCCGAGGCCCTCGCGGGTGGTCTGGAACACCGCTTCATAGGTGAGCGTGCCGGAGCGCGAGACGATACCGACCGAGCCCTTCTTGAAGATGTTCGCCGGCATGATGCCGATCTTGGATTCACCCGCCGTCACCACGCCCGGGCAGTTCGGCCCGATGAGGCGCGAGGACGAGCCATCCAAGGCGCGCTTCACCTTGATCATGTCCTGCACCGGGATGCCCTCGGTGATGCAGACGATGAGCGGGATTTGCGCGTCGATCGCTTCCAGGATCGCGTCCGCAGCACCCGGCGGCGGCACATAGATCACCGAGGCATCGGCGCCGGTCTTTTCACGTGCTTCGATCACGGTGTCGAACACCGGCAGACCCAAATGCGTGGAGCCGCCTTTGCCGGGCGAAGTGCCGCCCACCATCTTGGTGCCATAAGCAATGGCCTGTTCGGAATGGAAGGTGCCGTTCTTGCCGGTAAAGCCCTGGCAGATGACCTTCGTCTTCTTGTTGATCAGAATCGACATCGAAGGTCCCCTTCACTTCTTCTTGGATTTGGCAGCAGCGCCGGCCGGAGCCGCAGAGGGCCCCTTCACCGCGCTGACGATCTTCTGAGCGGCGTCATCGAGATCGTCAGCCGAGATCACGTTGAGGCCCGACGTGTTGATGATCTTCTTGCCGAGCTCGACATTGGTGCCTTCCAAGCGCA
>JBAWYY010000356.1:0-3496 GCA_037143285.1 Alphaproteobacteria bacterium
AGCGGCATGGAGGCTTCCACGCGCCGCGTGGTGAGCCGCACGGCGCGCCGCCAAATCGCGCCCATGACCCCCATGGACAGCAGCGCTGCAGCCAAAAAGCCCAGCGCGAAGATCATCGCGGTTTCAATCGTCAACGACGTAAGCCCCGGGGCGAGTTCAAACAGCGTTCTGCCACGCGCAAGCGCTGCGGGAAAGCCTCAGAACGGGTTCCAGGTGGGCGTGGGCGTGAACTTCAGATAGCTGGCATTGATACCGAGACGCGCGCCGACGCCCGAACGGATCGGCACGATGACCACGTCACCCGCCCGCATCGCGGTCATGCCGAAGCCCGCAACCAGATAGGCGGAGCCATCGACACCGACGAAGCGATTATAGAGATCGTCGGCATTCCGCATTTGATAGATCATCACCATGGTGCGTGCGCCGTCGCCGCCCACATCAAAGCCGAGCGAGGGGCCCTGCCAGAACACCTTGCGGTCAGCCTGGTCCTTGGTGAACAGCGTGCCCTCGCCGAAGCGCAGGCCCGCGATGAAAGCGCCTGAGCCCTCTTGGCCCAGAATATAGGCATTCGGGCGGCCCCATTGGGCGGTGGCGCGCTCCACAAGCGTTGCAAGCCCGCGCGAAGTGCCGCCGAAGAAGCGATGACCGTTATCGAGCACTTCGCGGCCGGAGAACGAGCTTTGCGAGGACTGCGCGAGAGCCCCTTGGTTCAGGCCCACAAGCGTGGTGCCGGCAAGGCCCGAGATCAGGGCTCGTCGGGTCAGAATTGGGTTTGACATGGAGGACACCTCGAAGGACGGAGCCGGCCAAGCCTGGCCGCAGGGTGAATCAAGTCTAAGGCCGGAAGGTAAGTATTTGGTCACCAGGATCGTCAGAACCGCTTCACGGTAACGGTCTGGTGACCATCGGCTGCGATGTTTCGCCCACGATTCGAGGCAAGACGGGACGAAATCATGTCAATCGCGCGGCAATTCCTGAAACCCCTGGCTTGGACCCTTGCGGTGACAGCGCTTTATGCTGGCATCGCGTTGGCGATTGCCATGTCGGGCGGGTCGAGCCAGGCAGCCACCACCGAGCGCATCGTCACCGACCGCAATACCGGCTTAGCACTCTTTGGGTTCGACCCCGTGGCCTATTTCACCGAGAACGCCCCGCGCCCCGGCGCCCGCGAGCATGAACTCTCCTGGGGCGGCGTCACCTGGCGCTTCGCCAATGAGGGCAATCTCCAGGCCTTCCGCGCAGATCCCGGCGTTTATGGCCCGCGCTTCGGCGGCTATGACCCCGTAGCCGTGGCTCAGGGTCTGCCGACCGGCGGCCACCCCTCAATCTGGGCCGTGCACGAAGATCGCCTCTACGTCTTCCATTCCGAGGCGAACCGCATGACCTTCGCCGGCAATGCGAGAGCTATCCTCACCCATGCCGATCAAGCCTGGCCGAAGGTGCGCGCCGATCTGGTGCCGTAACCGGCCGCCTTAAGACGATCAGCTGGTCGAGGGGATCCGGGTCGCCTGGCTTGAGGCGAGCTGCCATTCGCCGCTGGCGCGCGTCATCACCTGGGTCCAGCGCACCTCAACGGTCCGACCTTCGGTGCGGTTCATGATCGGGCTGCGGCCCGAAACAATCGCCATATCCGTCCCGTGAATGCGGATCGACAATTCGCTCACTGGCGCAAGTGCGATCACGGGGTCGCCGCTCGCGATCTGGGTCACCCGCGCGTCACGCCCATCCACCGCACCGGTGGTGTGGGTGTGAGTGAAGCTTGCGGTGAACATCCCGCGCAGACGCGCGACGTCCTTGGCGGTTGCAGCATCCTTCAGCGCATTGCGGAAGGTCATGATCTGCCGCTCGATATCGGCAACCCGCTCCTGGTCCAACACGCCATGGGGATGGGCAAGGGCCGGACCGATAAGGGCAAAGCTTGCCAAGGCGACTGAAAAGGCACGACGTGAGATCATGGATGCAATCCTTCCCGAACAGACCACTATTGGGCAGAATGGCCGCGTCTCGCGCAAGCTCAAAATTTGGGCGCAGCGATTGTCCGGAGTGTCAGTGCATCCTTGACCGCTGCGGACCGACACCCTAAAAGCGCCAACGGTGAGGGGCTGTAGCTCAGATGGGAGAGCGCTGCAATCGCACTGCAGAGGTCGGGGGTTCGAATCCCCCTAGCTCCACCACCGTAAGATTCCCAGACATAGCGAAAGCGCGATGACGCAGCCGGAATAGGCGTGACGCCGGTGTCGTCAGAGCGTGCTCACGCATCCGTATGCCGAAGCTCGAGCAACCAGTTCTGGAGCCTTATTTGGTGCAACCGTCAAATAACGCGCAATAAGGCAACCTAACCCGCCCTAAAATACTTCCTAAAAATCTTGAATAATAAAGATACCAGCATTGCAAAAATTGATCCGACTACAATGAAAAAGCCAATAATCCACATCTTTCCGGCGATTTTTTCATGTATCCATTCTGCTTGCGTCATTTCGGGATAAGGCAAGCCGACAAAATACATTGCATAGAGAAAGCCAATGATCATAACCGCAACACCGGAGATCATGCCGAAAAAGGAATATCGGATCATCGCTTCACTTGTCTCGGGCCTCATCGAGCGCCGTATCACGTTATCACCGCGGGACCGAAGAGCAAAAATTCTTCAAATTGGCCCGTCCGACCGCCTTTGATTGCCCCTCTTCAGACCGATGCTATCCTGGCTCTTTCAAGCCCGGGTCATGGCCGCCAGGCGCGTCGTCTCTTTTGCCCGCCACGGCCCCCAGGCCTGAGTAGTTTCCGAACCTCCGGCCCTCCTACCCCTTCCGCATAATCTGCCACCGATGGTTGGCGTGATCTGCGCCTCGGGCCCCGAAAGGGTTGATGTGGAGTCATCTCTGCCAGCCTTCTCTTGGAGTGAGCAGAGCCACCCCTCGGCCAAACTATCCGCGCAAAAAGCTCAGAACTATTCATCGGGAGGAGCCGGCCATGACCCTGACAGATCACTTCACGAAAACATCCGCGTTGTCGCCACGTTTTGCCGTGGCCGAAACAACCATCGGATCGCGCGCCAGCCTCGCTTTGCTGCGCTGGGCGCTTGTCATCATCTTCATCTGGTTCGGCGGCATGAAATTCACCGCCTATGAAGCAAACGGCATCGCGCCCTTCATGCAGGCAAGCCCGCTCATGAGCTGGCTGATCAGCTCGTTCGGCGTCATGGGCGCAAGCAAGGTCATTGGTATTCTTGAACTCGCTACCGCCTTGGCGCTAGCCGCAGGCGCCTTCATTCCCGTGTTCTCGGCGCTGGGCGCCCTGATGTCCTGCGCGACCTATGCGACAACCCTGACATTCTTCCTGACCACGCCGGGGGTGGCCGAGGCAACAGCGGGGGGCTTTCCCGCGATTTCTGCGATGCCCGGCCAATTCCTGCTAAAGGACGCAGTTCTTCTCGCAGCCTCGCTGTCCCTCCTGATCTCATCGATCGAGTTTCCGCGCCGCGTTTGAGTGGCGACGC
>JBAWYY010000357.1:0-3495 GCA_037143285.1 Alphaproteobacteria bacterium
CTTTGTGCGCGTGCAGGGGCAGCACGGCCAGGCGGGCGGCAAGTGGTCCCCAGCGCCAATCTCCCTGGCACTGGACGCGCCCTCTTCGCAGTGCATTGCCCTCCCTCTGCCCCCCCCCTCTGCCGGCAGCGTTGCTGCCCTCCTGGCGCACACTTGCCCCGCACCCGCGCCCTTTGGCGCATAGCGCTTGGCGAGCGCATGCTGCGCATTGCCGGGGAGGCCGGGATAATTGACCCAGCTCACCTTCGGATGGGTCGAGAGATAGGTCGCAACCGCCAGCGCGTTCTCACAATGGCGCTGCATGCGCAGCGGCAAGGTCTCGATGCCCGTCAAGATCAGGAAGGCGTTGAACGGCGAGATCGCCGGCCCGAGATCGCGCAGGCCCAGCACCCGGCAGGCAATGGCAAAGGCGAAATTGCCGAAGGTCTCGGCGATAACGATGCCGTTATATTCAGGGCGCGGCGCGGTCAGCATGGGATATTTGTCGCCGTGAGCCGCCCAATTGAAGGTGCCGCCATCGACGATCACGCCGCCGATGGAATTGCCGTGGCCGCCCAAAAACTTGGTCGCGGAGTGAACGACAATATCCGCGCCATGCTCGATGGGCTTGATGAGATAGGGCGTCGCCAGCGTTGAATCGACGATGAGCGGCACGCCGGCCTTCTTCGCCACCGCCGCAATGGCCGGGATATCGGTGATGGTGCCCGCGGGATTGGCGATGCTCTCGATGAAGATCGCCTTGGTCTTGGGCGACACCGCGCGCTCGAACGAGCCGATATCATCGGGATCGGCCCAGACCACGTTCCAGCCGAAATTCTTGTAGGAATGGTTGAACTGATTGATCGAGCCGCCATAGAGCTTTTTCGAGGCGATGAACTCATCGCCCGGCTGCATCAGCGCATGCATCACGATGAACTCGGCCGCGTGTCCTGAGGCAACCGCCAGCGCCGCTGTCCCGCCCTCAAGGGCCGCCACGCGCTCTTCCAACACCGCCGTCGTCGGATTGGTGATGCGGGTATAGATATTGCCGAAGGCCTGGAGCCCGAACAGGGAGGCGGCATGGTCGACATCGTCGAAGACGAAGGCCGTCGTCTGATAGATCGGCGTCGCGCGCGCGCCGGTGGTCGGATCCGGCTGGGCGCCGGCATGAATGGCAAGCGTCGAAAAGCCGGGAACGCGGTCGGTCATCGGAGGGGCTCCGTGAGGGGTTGACGAACAGAGCGTTCTTTTTATCGAACGATCTAGGCGCGCGTCAAGGTGGGGCTGCGATGGCCTTAACGAGAGCGGTCTGGAAAATCAGTCCTTCGGCCGACTACCGAAGGTCTGGCGCATGCCAAGGCGCTGAAACTTGCCCTCTTTCAGCTGCGGCGCGCGTTTGGCCGAGATGGTGCGGCTATTCACCCCCATCCAGGAGATTTCGCTGGAGAGCCGGCCAAGCTCGATCTTGGGGCAGCGGTTCATCACCACTTGCAGGCCCTTGGCTTCCGCGCGGGCGGCGGCCTCATCATTGCGCACGGAGAGCTGCATCCAAATCACCTTCGGCAGCGGCGAGAGCGCTAAGGCCTCATCCACCACACCGCTGGCCGCTTGCGAATTGCGGAAGATATCGACCATGTCGATGGCACCGGGCACGTCGCGCAATGAGCCATAGACGGTTTGGCCGAGGATCGTTTGACCTGCGAGACCGGGATTGATGGGATGGACGATGTAGCTGCGTTCCAACAGATATTTCAGCACGAAATAGCTGGGCCGTGCCTCATTTGCCGAGGCGCCGACCATGGCAATGGTCTTCACGCCCGAAAGAATGGCGCGGATCGTGTCATTGGCATAGCTGTCGTGGTTCACCGGTCTTCCCATCGCGGTTCGCGCTTGTCGATGAAGGCGCCGATGCCCTCTTCCGCATCGCGGGCGAGCATATTCTCCACCATCACCTGCCCCATGGCCGCATAGGCCTCGTCCAGCGACATCGTCCGCTGGTCGTAGAAGGCCCGCTTGCCCGTCTTCACGGTGAGCGTCGATTTGGCAGCGATGGTGTCTGCCATGACGCGCGCGACCTGCCGCGCCTCGCCCTGAGTCGTCACCCGATTGACGAGGCCGAAGCGATAAGCGTCCTCCGCAGACACGCTGTCACCGGTCAGCAGCATTTCCATCGCGTGCTTCGCCGAGACATTGCGCGACAGCGCCACCATCGGGGTCGAGCAGAAGAGCCCGATATGGACGCCGGGTGTTGAGAAGGTCGCGCGGGCGTCCGCTATGGCGAGATCGCAGGTCGCGACCAATTGACAGCCGGCAGCGGTCGCAACGCCTTCGACGACTGCGATGACCGGCTGCGGCAAGCGGGTGATGCGGCCCATCACGGCGGCGCAACGCGCCATCATGTCCGCGAAATAAGCGCGGCCCCGGTCGGCATCGGCGCGATGCGCGGTCATTTGCTTCAAATGGTGGCCCGAACAAAAGACCGGCCCTTCGGCCTGCAACAGCACGACGCGTACTGAAGGATCGGCGGCAATCCCGTCGAAGGTCGCGGCAAGCAGCGCCAGCATTTCCTCCGACAGGCTATTGCGCGAGGAGGGGTCGTTCAGGGTGAGTGTGCAGACGCCCTCATGATCCACCCGCGCGACCAGCGGCGCCCCGGCACCTGCGCCAGTTGCGGGGGGCGTCATGGTCGGATGGTTCGTCATGATCTCGTCCTACCGCGCCGTATAGAGGTCACCATATGGGGAGGCAGGGACATTTATCCCAGAGAGACCCGGTAGTCACGTCGACAGCGGAAAGCTTCGTTCACTTCAGCGCGCTCTCATCCTCTCGGGTCAGCGCGAGAGCCAGCTTGCGGATGAAAGGTGCTGCAAAAATCACCACCGGCAGCATCAAGGCCCAGGCGATGAGCCAAGCTCTGAGCCAATGGCCGAGAAAACCGCCTTGGACGAAGAAGGGATAGCTCGCAATGGCCGCCGCCACGGCCGAGGTCAGACCCGATTGTATCACGCCAAAGACCACATGGGCGAAGCGACGGGGAATTCCCAACATGGACGGATGCTCGACGACAAGGAGAGCGCATTCGGCAAAAACCGACAGCTTAGGACGGCCGGAGGATGAGGCCCGTCCACGGCGCTATTTAACAGGGAACAGCCACCAAATCTTGCCTCTTGATTCAGCAGGTGAGTTCTTGTCCATGAAGGGTCCTTGTTCGGCTATCCGCTGCGTTTAGCGCCCGGCTTGCCCGATCTAACCACATTGACAGAGCCCTTGGCTGCCCCATGACCGATCCTGCTTCCACCCCGGCCCCACCCGCGCCCGCCATGACCATCCCGGAAATGGAAGCCTTTTTGGCGGTCGAGTTCCCGCAGGTATTCGGGCCCGCGAAGCTCTATCAGGTCGAGGCGATTGGCCATCATTTCGCCCGCGTTCGCGCCCGCTTCAATGAGAGCTTCCTGCGCCCTGGCGGCACCATTTCCGGGCCGACCATGATGACGCTCGCCGATGTCGGGCTTTACA
>JBAWYY010000358.1:0-3483 GCA_037143285.1 Alphaproteobacteria bacterium
GCCGGCCGCTTGCGCTCATATTCAATCGAAATCGCCTTCTCGCAGATCACCGTGCCAAGGCCGGTGATGCGCAGATCGGTGACGCGCGCGGCGGGCGCTGCGGGCCTGAGCGAACGGCCAGCGAGGTCTTCCATATGGGCGAGGATCAGGCTCGATTCCATTAGCACGGTGCCATCGTCGGCCACCGCCGAGGGCGCCTTGATCACCGGATTGATCGTCCGGAACCGATCCATATGGCGAAACACCGAAACCGACTGGTGCTCGAAGGTGAGGCCCAGAACCGTGCCGGCAATGGCGCAGCGGCGAACATAGGGGCTGTCGAGCATACCGACGAGAAGCATGGGACCCTCCGAGACGTGAGGGTTCAGCATCGCGCAAGCAAAAGGCCGCCGACTAGCGCTGAATCGTGATTGAACCCATGAAACCCGCTGATAACGTCACCAGCTGCGGCGCGGCCCGTCGTCAATATGGATGAGGCCGTTGCGATAGCGCTTCACCCCGCCAAGATCGGGCCGCGAGCGCAGGAAGGCCATGACGCCGCCAGCATTGGCAACGCGGAAGTCGGCGGCGCGGCAATCGCGGTGATAGGACCCGCGCCATTCGTCTTGGCGCACAAAGCGCCCATTGCCGCGCATGGTGGAGCGCACGATCACCGGGCCGAAGCGAAGCGCCACATCATTCAGCGCGCGCCGCACGGGGGCCGGCAGGCACGAGAGCGCAACACCGGGGTCCGGGATGACTTTTTCGCCCGCCGGGCCGGAATTGCGATCATCGCCGCGCGCGCCGGGCAAATAGCGCGGCCAGTCCTGGGCGCTCGGGTTCGGGAGCGAGGCCAATTGCGGCCCGCGCACCACCGGCTCGCCGGGGGTGACCGTCACGCGTGCCTCGCCGACGCCACCGGGGATCACCATGGTCGACACCGTGCCGCGCGAGGTGACGGTCGGCTGCGGCCCTTGGGTGGCCGACGCCACGGGAGACACAGGCGCGACAGGCGCGACCGGCGGCGCTGATGCCGGACGCGGCTCGGGGGCCGGCGCCGTTGCCGCGCCCTCTAATGGGGCAGCGGCTGGCACGGCAGGCTCGGCCGGTGGCGGCGGGGACTGCGGGCGAAACCAGGGGAAAAAGACGGCGGGCCGGTCATTATCCTCCGGCGGCAGCGCTGCCAGCGCTTGGGTTTGCGGCTGTTGCACAGGTGCTGGACCAAGCGCCGGCGGCTCGGCGGCAGCGTTCCGCTGCGCAGGTGTGGCAGCGGGGGCAGATGCCGGCCGTGCGGGCGGCATGGGCGCTGACACCATCACAGGGCGCGTCGGCTCCACGGGCACGGCAGCGGCGGGGGCTGTCGGTGCGACAGGTGTAGCAGCCGGTGCGGGAAAGGCCGTCTGCGGGGTCGTGGCCGGCGTTGGCGCGGCACGGCTCGGTCCCGGCGCGATGAAGGTCGGCGACAACAAGTCGAGCGGGGCGGACGATCGCCCGCGTCCCTGGCCCTGTTGGAACCCAAGCCCCTGCGCGCCCGCCAAAGCGGGGGCCAGCACCAAACTCGCCGATACAAGCATTGTCGCGCGCGATGCGCGACTGCCGCCAAATATCACCCGGTGAAGCCTTATGAGGTTGGGGTCGCGCCAGCTCAGCGGCACGGGTCAAGGGCGCAGCCACGCCCCAGCGAGGGGCGCGGTGTCGCAGCCCACTATGGCGAGATCAGGGCCGCGCCGGCGATGGGCTCAGCGAGCCATCTCTTTCACCGGCACACCATTGTCCTTCATGAGCTGGATCAGCTCACCGGACTGGAACATTTCGCGGGTGATGTCGCAGCCACCCACGAATTCGCCCTTCACATAGAGCTGCGGGATGGTCGGCCAGTTGGAATATTCCTTGATGCCCTGACGGATCTCGTCGTTCTCAAGGACGTTCACACCTTTGAACGGCACGCCGAGATAGTCGAGGATCTGCACAACCTGGCCGGAGAAACCGCACATCGGAAACTGCGCAGTGCCCTTCATGAACAGCACGACGTCCTGGCTCTTCACCTCGGCGTCGATCTTATCAGTGGTGGTGGTCATGGGATGTCTCCTAGCGGTTCGTTCTCGCGCTCACGCGCTCGGTTTATCTCATTAATGCGCTCAGGCGCTCGTTCTACGGTGCATTGGTGGTCAGCGCCAGCGCATGCAAGACGCCACCCATCTTACCCTTCAGCGCGGCATAAACCATCTGGTGCTGCTGCACGCGCGATTTGCCCCGAAAAGCCTCGGAAACAACGGTCGCAGCATAATGGTCGCCGTCACCAGCGAGGTCCTTGATCTCGATGGTCGCATCGGGAAGCGCATCCTTGATCATGCGCTCAATGTCGGCTGCCGCCATCGCCATCGACAAGATCTCCCTTCGTTACGCTGCCTTCGCCATATAGGCAGGCAACCAGGACTCGTGGGCTGACCGCAAGTCCGCCACCAATATGGGCACCTCGCCGGGAAGGGTCAACGCCTCCCCACCGACGGTGCCGAGTTGCAAGGCACCGACGCCGGCAGATGTTGCGGCCGCAAGCACCGCACTGACCGCCTGGGGCGCAACCGACACCACATAGCGGGCCTGATCTTCACCGAAGAGCGCAGCATGCGCAGCTCCTTCAGGCAAGGCCGAAAGGGTGAGCCCGCGCCCACTCGCAATCGCCATCTCGGCAAGCGCAATGCCAAGCCCACCATCGGAGAGATCGTGGCAGGCCGCCACATGGCCTCCCTTGATCAGACCGCGCACGAGATCGCCCACGCGCTTCTCAAGGATGAGATCGACAGGCGGTGGTGCGCCCTCCTCCCGGCCCAAGATCTCTTTCAGATACATGGACTGGCCAAGCCAGCCCGTGGTCTCGCCCAAGAGGATCAGAACCTCGCCATCGGCCTTGGGCGCGATGGTGACACTTGCCGTGAAGTCGTCGATGACACCGACCCCGCCAATGGTCGGCGTCGGCAAAATCGCGCGCCCCTGGGTCTCGTTGTAGAGCGAGACATTGCCCGAGACGACCGGGAAATCGAGGGCCTGGCAGGCCTCTCCAATGCCGCGAATGCAGCCAACGAGCTGACCCATGATCTCCGGCCGCTCCGGGTTGCCGAAGTTTAGATTATCAGTGACCGCCAAAGGAAACCCACCCACGGCGGTAATGTTGCGATAGGCCTCAGCCACCGCCTGCCGCCCGCCCTGCACGGGATCGGCCTCGCAATAGCGCGGCGTCACATCGCAGGTGATGGCGAGTGCCTTCGGTCCGTTCTCGATCCGCACGACGGCCGCGTCGCCACCCGGCCGCTGGACGGTATTGCCGAGGATGAAGCTGTCATATTGCTCATAAACCCAGCGCTTCGACGAGAGGTCCGGCGTTGCGATCAGCTTCAGAAGGGCCGCGCTATTGCTGATCGGCGCTGTGACCGCTTCGGTCGCGACCACCGCCCGCGCGGGGCTTGCCACATGGGGCCGGTCATAGAGCGGCGCCTCATCGCCCAA
>JBAWYY010000359.1:0-3456 GCA_037143285.1 Alphaproteobacteria bacterium
AGCCACACCAGGAGGCGGGCAGGCGCACGGAACCGCCGGTATCCGTGCCGAAGGCGAGCGGCACGAGGCCGGCGCCCACCGCCACACCCGACCCGGAAGACGATCCGCCTGGGACACGGTGCACCGCCTTGTCGAAGGGGTTCACGGGCGTGCCGGCGATCACATTGGTGCCCCAACCGCCAAAGGCATATTCAACCGTTTTGGATTTAGCGATGACTACGGCGCCTGCCGCGCGCAGCTTGGCAACCGCGAAGGCGTCTTTCGCGGCCGGCGGCAGCTTGTCGCGGGTGACACTGCCCGCTCGCGTCGGAAGGCCCGCGACGTCGATGATATCTTTCACCGCAACCGGAACACCTGCTAGCGGGCCAACCGCTTTGCCGACCGCGATATCGCGATCAACCGCTGCCGCATCAGCGCGTGCGGCGTCGCCCATGACGCTAACAAAGGCGCCGAGCGGTTCAGCGGCGGCAATCAACGCCAAAGCATGGTCAGTGACAGCGCTCGCCGTGGTTTGACCTGATCGAATGGCGTCAGCGGTGGCAGCAGCGCCACGGGCGCTGAGGTCGGCAAGATCGATGGGGGGCATGTCAGGGTTCGCGCTGTTGAGGTTGCCGACGGTAGGAGCCCGCACGAAGACTGTGCAAGGGATTGTGGTGCAAATCTCACCAGCGCATTGAAGGGGGGCTGACAGCGGCGCGGGCGGCGTTAGTGTGCGAGCCCAATCGGATGGTCGCTCCGGGGCTGGATTCATTGAGGTGGGTTGTCGTGCGTTTGACTGGTATCCGGCGGGGTCACCGCTTTGGCCGTGGACTTTTGTTCCTTTTGGGCTTTGTCGCCGTTCTCGGCCTCGTCTGTGCTCCTGACCGCCTGCAAGCCCAAGGCCTGCAAGCTCAGGAGGGTCTCCGCTGGAAAGTCGGTGCAGAGGCCGCCGCCATCGAGCGTCGGATCGAGGCGCTGCTCGCGCGAATGACGCTTGAGGAAAAGGTCGGGCAGACGAACCTCACGGGTCGCGGCGACCAGTTCCGCCCGGAATGGGTGGCGACAGGTCGCTCTGGTGCCGTCATGAATTTTCTGGCGCCGACGGAAATCAGGCCTTTGCAGGAGGCGGCCAAAGCGTCGCGCCTCGGCATCCCCTTGATCATCGGGCTCGACGCAATCCACGGCTATGCGACCTATTTCCCTCAGCCGCTTGGTCAGGCCGCAACCTTCAATCCAGAATTGATGGAACTCTCCGCCTATTGGACGGCGCGGGAGGCTCGCGCGGTTGGGGTCAACTGGACCTTTGCGCCGATGGTCGACGTTTCCCGCGATCCCCGGTGGGGTCGGGTGATGGAGGGCGCGGGCGAAGACCCCTATCTCTCGGCGGTTGCTTCGGTTGCCCGTGTGCGCGGCTATCACAGGGGCGGCGTCGCCACATCGCTCAAGCACTTCATTGGCTATGGCGAGGTGGAAGGCGGACGTGACTATGCCAATGCGCTCATTCCCCGCTCCCGCCTTTACGACGTGCATGTTCCGCCCTTCGCGGAAGGGGTGAAGGCCGGCGCCTTCACTGTCATGACCTCGCTCAGCGCCATGAACGGCGTACCCTCGACCGGTGATCGGTCCATGATCACCGACCTCCTCAAACGACGCTTGGGTTTCCGCGGCTTCGTCGTGTCTGACTTCGAATCCATCATGGAAATGCTCGCCCATCGCGTTGCGGCAGATCCCGCAGGTGCTACCCGCCTTGCCATGCGGGCGGGCGTCGACATGGACATGTTCGCCGGCTTCTACGATCGCCATCTGGCGGCAGAAGTCCGCGCCGGACGCATTCCCATGGCCGCCGTCGACGACGCCGTTCGCCGGATATTGCGGGTAAAGCTTCATATGGGGCTGTTTGACGAGGCCCCTGTCGACCCTGAAACAGCGCGGGCGAAGCTCATCACGCCTGAGGCGCGTGCAGCGTCCCTCCGGGTTGCCCGCGAAGCCATGGTTTTGCTCACCAATAATGGAGTTCTGCCAATCCGGCGGGAGGTGAAATCCATCGCCGTGATCGGCGCGCTCGGTATTGCCGATGACGATTGGCAATATGCTGACAATGCGAGCCTGCCGCGCATCCAGCGGACCACCTTGCCGCGCGAACTCTCGCGCCACCTTGGATCCGAGGTAACAATTGTCGGAGAGCGCGCGTTCAAAGACAGCTGCGGTCTTGCCTATGGCGACCGAGAAGCCGCGCTCAAGGCTGCGCGCGAGGCAGAACTCATCGTCACTGTGATGGGCGAGGAATGCGAGCAGATCGGAGAGGGGACGTCGCGCACGCGGCTCGATCTCTCCCCTGTTCAGGCCGAAATGCTGGAGGACTTGATTGCGACCGGTAAGCCGGTGGTACTGATTTTGAAGACGGCGCGGCCCTTCGTTCTGACGTCCTATGTCAATCGCGTCGCAGCCATCATTCAGTCGTTCCATCTGGGTTCGGACGGTCGCGTCGCGCTCGGCGAGGTCTTGACCGGGATCACCAATCCGAGCGGCAAGCTGCCAATGACCTTTCCCCGCTCCGTCGGGCAAATCCCCATTTCAGTCGACATGCTGCCCACAGGTCGGCCGCGTTTGAAGAATGCCCGCTACGAGACCGGCTATCTCGATGAATCGATCGAGCCCCTGTTCCCCTTCGGTTTCGGCCTGTCCTATTCGCCCTTTGAGGTGAGTGATATCAAGCTCGACGCGCCCTCGGTTCGACTGCCGAACGGGATGATTAGCGGCAGCGTCCGGCTCACCAATCGGGGTGAACGCGCCGGCAAAGAGGTGGTGCAAATCTATATGCGCCAACGCGTGGGGTCGCGGTCGCGACCGTCCCGTCAGTTCGTCGCTTTTGAAAAGGTCATGCTCGCTCCTGGCGAAGCCCGCGAGGTGCGCTTTAGCGTGCCGGCGCGGGCGCTCACCTTCCATGACGACGACGGAAAAGCGCTTCTGGAGCCAGGAGATTACGACGTCTTCGTTGGCACGGATGCGCGGGCGTCACTCACGACGTCGGTGCGCTTTCTTGCAGCGCGATAGGCCCGCTTACCGCCAGCGGCGGTGCAGCCAGAGCCATTGCTCGGGATGTTCGCGCACCCAAGTCTCGATGATCGAGGTCATCACCTGCATGGAGGCTTGAACGTCAATCTTGCCTTCCGCGTCCCTTGGAAGATCAAGGCCTTCGGTCTGTTCCAGGCGAAAGCGGTTTCCGGGGAGCCGGATAACGCGGGCGCCATGGACAGGGCACTCGAATTCACGGGCAAGCTTGGCGATGGTCGGATTGGCCTTCACGGTGCGCCCAAAGAAGGTGACGTCGACGCCGCGGTTCAGATGCTGGTCGATCAGCATGCCGACATGACCGTTCGCTTGTAATTCGCGAGCGAGGGTGAGGACGCCGGCACCCCCGGAGGCGACCATCCGCCCCATCGTCCGGCCGCGAATGCGCTCGATTGCGCGAGCGAC
>JBAWYY010000360.1:0-3447 GCA_037143285.1 Alphaproteobacteria bacterium
CGCGCCATGGCAATGCCAAGGCCGGTGCCGAGAAGAAGGCCGATGGTCGAAATGACGATCGATTGCCGGAAGAATTTAGCGGAAGTTGCTTCTGCATCGGCAGCGAATTTTTTGGCACGTGCGATGAGAAGGTCAGTCTGGTCACGAACGGCCGCCCGAGCCGTGCGGAAGGCGGGCCTGCTGGCGCTGGCGCTTGCGAGCAGCGCTTGGCGATCGGCTTCGGTCGGCTGAGCCGAGAGGGCCCGGGCGCGATCAACCGTCACTTTCAACATGGCTTGATAAGCCGATATCGCTTGGGTGACTTTGGCAAGGGCTGCTTGAACTTCCGGCGCATCGCTCGCGCGGATGATGGCGACAAAGCCTGGAATATCCGACAGGGCTTCGTCGATCTCGCCCAATTGCTGGCGCACATTCTCAGCAGATACATCATTCGCGATGATGAATTCAGCGCGGCTAAGGGCGGTCACGCGCTGATTGATGCGCGCTGAGACGGCTGCACGTTCACCGGCCAAGGCGGCACGCGTGCTGTCATTAGTGACCGTCGTAATGCCCTGCACGCCAACGGCTGCAATGGTGATGATGATCACATTCAAGATGGCCACCAGGGCCATCAATTTCACCGTGATGCGAAAGCGCGACAGGAACGACATTCTAGTGATCTCCCGATTAGGACAATCACGCTAAGTGAAAACACCTTTATGAAGTCTTATTTACCTTACGTTAGCAATACACGACGTTGAGGAGCTTTCACGAGGATGTGTATTTCTGCCCTATTTCAAACGGCATGCAGCCGAATTCTAAGTGACATCTCACCTAGGGTCAGGCTGCCGTTGGAATCGTCGCCTCACCCTCAGCCGAGGGCTTGCACTTCCGCGTGGCGATAGCATCCGACCAAGTGATCGTTGATCATGCCGACCGCTTGCATGAAGGCATAAATGATCGTCGGCCCGCAAAAGGTGAAGCCGCGCGCCTTTAAATCCTTGGAAATGCGCTGGGAGAGTGCGGTTTCGGCGGGAACATCTGCTCGCGTCCGCCGATTGGTCTGCAAGGGCCGCCCATCCACGAAATCCCAGAGATAGGCGGAAAAGCCCGGCCCTTTCTCCATCATGTCGAGATAGACCCGCGCGGACGTGACGGTCCCGACGATCTTGGCGCGATTGCGGATGATGCCGGGATCCGCCATCAGCGCCTCAACCTTGGCCTGATCGTAGCGGACGATGGTCTCGGCATCGAACCCGTCGAAGGCTGAGCGAAAATTCTCGCGCTTGCGCAGGATGGTGATCCAAGACAAGCCCGCCTGAAAGCCATCGAGGATCAGCTTTTCAAAAAGCGCGCGGTCGTCGCGCTCCGGCACACCCCAATCAGTGTCGTGATAGGCGACATAGAGCGGGTCGGTTCCCGGCCACCAGCAGCGCGCACGGCCGTCAGGATGCATGATGAGGTAAGGGTTCGGTTCGGGGCTCGTCATGACGGGGACCTAGCGCTCTCACGCCTCAGACATGGCCGACCACGGCCTTGGGACGATAGGGTTCCTCGAGATATTTGAGGGTTCGCGCATCGAGCTTCACCGACATGGCCGCGATCGCATCGTCCATGTGCTGGGGCTTGGAGGCGCCCACAATGGGGGCGGTGACAAAGGGCTTGGCGAGCACCCAGGCATTGGCCACCACCGCCGGTTTGACCCCAAGGCGTTCCGCGACCTTGATAACGCGACGGCGGATCGCCTCGTCTTGGGGATTGCCGACTTTCAGCATGGCGCCGACCGTGTCGGTGCGCCCGCGCAGCGTCGTCTCATTGGTCGCGGCCTTGCCGAGGCCGGAGCCCGCGAGATAGCCGCGCGCGAGCGGCGACCAGGGCGTCACGGCAATTCCTTCGCTCGCACAGAGCGGCATCATCTCCCGCTCTTCTTCGCGATAGACGAGGTTGTAGTAGTTTTGCATGGACACGAATGGGGCAAAGCCATGTTTGCGCTGAATGCCCAGGAGCTTCATGAACTGCCACGCATACATGGAGGACGCGCCGAGATAGAGCACCTTACCGGCGCGGACGAGATCGTTGAGCGCCTCGCAGGCCTCTTCCATCCGGGTTTCCTGGTCAAGCCGATGGATGATGTAGAGGTCGATATAGTCGGTTCCGAGCCGCTTCAGCGACGCGTCCACGCCTTCCATGATGTGCTTGCGCGAGAGGCCCTTCTGGTTCGCGCCGGGACCCATGGCGTTGTAAACCTTGGTGGCGAGCACGATTTCATCGCGCCGCGCGGCAAACTTCTTCAGGGCCTTGCCGGTGACGGTCTCGGAGGCGCCGAGCGAATACATATCCGCCGTGTCCCAGAACGTAATGCCGGCCTCATAGGCCTTTTTGTAGAAGGGCATGGAGGCTTCTTCGTCCATCACCCATTCCCGCCATTTCGGGTCGCCATAGGTCATGCAGCCAAGGGCGAGCTTCGACACTTTCATGCCGGTGGTACCGAAACGAACATAGTCCATGGGAATGCCCGGAGGGGCGGGGGCGGGCGTTGGGGCGGCGAGACTAGCAGGCGATGAGGGAATGGGAAGCCAGCGCCACGCTATTCAGCTCCGCTTCATCTGGCCGCCATGCTGATGCCACAGGACTGAGGTGAATTTCCCGCCATCCGGCAGCGGTCCGGTCAGGAGCCTCGCCATGCGCTATCCCCTCGCACTTGCAGTTCTTGTGGTGAGTTCGCTCCCAGTGCTGGCTCAAGGGGCGGGCGCCGACGGTCGCTATGTCCTGCGCGACAGCCCTCAGGGGCTTCTGCGCATGGAGACGCGGACCGGCGCCATGTCCTTGTGCGCCACCCAGAACGGCACTTTTACCTGCCGGCTCGTGCCCGATGATCGCGCGGCCCTTGAGGCGGAAGTCGAGCGTCTGAAGGCGGAAAACGACACGCTGCGACGCGCCGGCGCAACCGCTGCCGCACCGCGCACCACCCCCGACGATGGAACGAAATTGAACCTGCCGAGCGACCAAGAGGTCGACCGCGTCATGGGATTGGTGGAACGCATTTGGCGTCGCTTCGTCGATGTGATGCGCCAATCAGAGCAGCCGCCGAGCAGCGGGCGCCTTTGACCGGATAAGGGCCGCGAAAAGCGCGACTAAGTCGCCCGCAAAAGCCCCACTCGCACCTGTCTCGTGCTCCGGTGCAGCGCAATGCGAACGGCGCCATTGGTCAGGCCGAGCGCTTTGGCAATTTCAGGGGTGTCCCGGTCGTGAATGACCTTGGCGATGAAGACGTCACGCTGGCGTGGAGAGAGATTGTCAGCGAGCCGGAGAGTATCGCGCAGGGTCAGCGATGACTGATCAGGCTCAACCGCGAAGAGGTGGCTCACGGCATCGATGTCGACATGCCCGCGCTTCATGCGCCGCATCGCGTCAATCATCTTGCGTCGGGCGATGGCTGCGACCCACGGCATGAGCGGGGCATCGGGC
>JBAWYY010000361.1:0-3432 GCA_037143285.1 Alphaproteobacteria bacterium
GATCGGGAATGGGCGAGCATGTTGAGCAAGCCTCTAAAGACATCGCCCGATGATGCAAAGGGGGTCGATCCCACCTAAATCCAGCGCTATTTCGTCCAGCACGGCCGCTATACGGCGGGCACAGCGACGCGCTATTCGCCGGGACTTCTCACAACTGAGCCAACCCATCAGGCGCTTGCACCCGCTTTCGAGATTGGCATGCGTTTTCATTCGGCACCTGTTGTCCGGCACTGCGACGCCAAACCCGTGGATCTCAGTGCAGCGACGGTCCAAGCGGATGGGCGTTGGCGGCTCTTCCTGTTCGCGGGAAGCGGTCACGAGCGTAGCGCTGGCACCCCGATCGGTGATCTCTGTCATTTCCTCGCGCAGGCATCTCACTCACCGCTACGCCGCCACACGCCCGACGGTATGGATATCGACGGGGTGATCGATGTCCGCGCGGTCTTCCAGGCCCATCATCAAGACGTCGCGCTTGAGGACATGCCCTCGATACTCCTGCCGCAAAAGGGCCGTTACGGCCTCACCGACTATGAGAAGATTTTTTGCCCCGACTTCAAAGGCGGCACGGATATCTTTGACAAGCGCAGCATCAACAGGGAGACCGGCTGTATCGTGGTGGTGCGCCCGGACCAGTACATTGGCACGGTCCTACCGCTGACCGCGCATGCCGAGCTTGCCGCTTACTTCGCGCGGTTCATGCGGCCCCGGCGCGAGGATTGATCGCGAGGGCAAGGCCCTTGAAAGCGCCATCCGCCGGCCCGAGTCCAACGCGCTTAGTCGTAGCGCAGTTCGCTCGCCTTGCCGCGGAAGACCCAATAGCTGAAGGCGGTATAGGCCATGATCATTGGCAGCACGACGAGGGCACCAAACAGGATGATCTTGAGACTTTCCGGAGCGCTCGCAGCCTCCCAGATCGTCAGGCGGTCTGGGACGATATAGGGGTAGAAGGAATAGGCGAGCCCGAGAAAGCCGAGGGCAAACAGGCTCGATGCTCCAAGGAACGGGGCAAGATCAAGCGAATGGTCGACGCGCGGCATCCGGTTCAGGAAAATCCAAAGTGCGGCAAACAGCGCCGCCGTCATCAGCGGGATCGGCGCGAGCCCGATCATGTTTGGAAGGGAGAACCAGCGCTCAAAGATGCGCGCGGATACAAGCGGCGTCGCAACAGAAATCACCACCATCCCAATGGCGGTGAAGACGAGCGCGAAGCGCGCCCAGCGGATCGCGCGACGCTGCAAGTCGCCGTCGGTTTTGGCGATGAGCCAAGTCGCACCGACGAAGGCATAGGCGGCTGCTAGCCCAAGCGCGGCGAGGGCCGCAAAGGCATGCGCCTGCCAGCCACCGCTGAACCCCATGACATAGAGGCCGAGCATATAGCCCTGGGTAAGGGATGCGAGCGTGGAGCCACCTACAAAAGCCCAGTCCCACCAACGCTGGTAATCCTCTTGGGCCTTTACGCGGAACTCGAAGGCGACACCGCGCAGCGTGAGACCGAGCAGCATCAGAGCGACCGGGAGATAGAGTGAGGTGAGCACGATGCCATGCGCGACGGGGAAGGCGACGAGCAGCAGGCCGATCCCGAGCACGAGCCAAGTCTCATTCGCATCCCAGAATGGACCAATGGTTGCCACCATCCGGTCGCGGTCCGGCCGGTCGACCCTAGCCATCAGCATGCCGACGCCGAGGTCATAGCCGTCGAGGATGACATAGGCGAGGATCGAGATCCCCATGAGAGCCGCGAAGATGAGCGGAAGCGTCGTGGCATCGAGCATGGCCATGTCTCCGTTACGCAGGCTTCGCCATCGGATCGGCTGGCTTCGAGGTCGGGCTGTCGACCACCTTGGCGGCAATGTAGCCTTTGGCTGCCAAGTGAAACAACACTGACACATAGGCCACGAGCAGGAGCACATAGATCGCGAGATACATGACAAGCGTCGCGCCGATCATGCTAGCCGGCACTTGTGAGGCCGCCTGCGCTGTTGTGAGCACACCGGTGACGAGCCAAGGCTGGCGACCGATCTCGGTCACATACCAGCCCGCAAGCGTTGCGCCCCAGCCGGAAAATGTCATGGCGATCAGGACGAAGGCGAGCGGGCGAGTAATGTCCCCTCGGCGCCAGAGCCACCAGCCGATCACCCACGATACAAGTAGCATCAGCATGCCGATGCCGACCATGATGCGGAAGGCAAAGAAGACCGGTGCGACAGGCGGATGCTTGACTGTGCCGTCGGGCAGAACGAAATCGTTCAGGCCGGGCACGGTTCCGCCGGGATGATGCTTTAAGATCAGGCTGGCTCCGTTGGGGATGCCAATCTCGAAGTCATTCCGCCGCTCACGCGCATTCGGGATTGCAAAGAGGAGCAGGGGCACGTTTCCGCGGGTCTCCCAGTTGCCTTCCATCGCCGCGACCTTGGCCGGCTGATGCTCGAGCGTATTCAGGCCGTGGAAATCGCCGGCCAGGATCTGCAAGGGGATGAGGATCGCTGAGAGATAAACCCCCGTGCGCAGGCCAATCGCGACATCGCGCCCGCGCTGGCCCTTCAGCCACCGATAGGCCGACAGCCCCGCCACCAAGAAGCCGGCGGTGAGGCCGGAAGCGAGCATCATATGCACCAGCCGGTAGGGTAGGGACGGATTGAAGACGATCGCCCACCAATCCACCGCATGGGCAACACCGTCGCGCATCTCGAAACCGGCGGGCGTGTGCATCCAACTGTTGAGCACGATGATCCAGAAAGCCGACATCGACGTGCCAAAGGCGACAAGAACTGTTGCCCCGGTGTGGACCCAATTGGGCACACGGCGATAGCCGAACAGCATGATCCCAAGGAATGTGGCTTCCAAGAAAAAAGCGGTCAGAACCTCATAGGCCAGCAGCGGGCCAGCAATGTTGCCGACGCGCTCCATGAAGCCCGGCCAGTTCGTCCCAAACTGAAAGCTCATGGTGATGCCCGACACCACGCCCAGCGCGAAGGAGAGGGCAAAGACTTTCACGAAGAAGAAATAGGCGTCGAGATAGCCCTGTTGGCGGGTTCGATTATAGGCGATCTTGAAATAGACAAGCACCCAGCCGAGAGCGATGGTGATCGTCGGAAACAGGATATGGAACGAGATGTTGGCGCCGAACTGAATTCGGGCGAGCAGGATCGGGTCCATGGCTGTCAAACCTCCTTGCGGGTACGGCCACCCGGCAGACCAATCAGACGGTCCTTGATGTCGAGGACCTTCACGACTTTGGAGCCGAGGGAGAGGAGTTGGATCAAACGTTCGGTCTCGAGCTTTTGGACCTCTGAATACCAGCCGGTCATCAGCTCGATGAGTTCGTGCATCTCGCGCATGCGGCCTTGCGCGTGTCGCTCAGGCTCTGAATCTGGCGAGCGCATTAAAAGTTCGCGCAAGACAGTTAGAGTCGGGTCGATCTCCCGCTTCTTG
>JBAWYY010000362.1:0-3427 GCA_037143285.1 Alphaproteobacteria bacterium
GGATCACTATGCGTGGGAGTCGACGGTCGCCGAACAGCGCGCTGCCAATATTCATGTGAAGGAGGGCATAGACGAGGATGCCTTCGTCACCATGCGCGAGGCTCGAGACGCGAAACTCGCTGTGCCGCGACTGCTGCTGCCCTCAATCCAAGTGAACATCCGTGCCGGACACTTCCCGGCCGCTGAAACGAACGGCGTGCGCTACTTGATTGTTCCGGTGAAGGCGAAGAGCAAAGAAGCTGAGGTTGCGATTGAGGCTTAGTGCGGTGCGGAAGTTTTGAGATGCGCGCCGTGTAGGTTCTACAACTCTCTAAAGAGTCTGAGCAAACAACCCCCTTGCATCAACGTTCCCTACCCTTAGCGGGACAACTCGCCCTCCCCCGCTTGCCATGCTCGCGCGATGCCGTTAGGCGTCGCGTCCCATTTTTCGAGCATGACCCCCAATGGCGCCGCCCCAGTCGGACATCTCCATCGGTCTCGACTTCGGCACCAGCAATACGGTGGTGGCCTTGGCGTCGAGCGCGGGCGAGGTGCAAACCCTTCGCTTCAACCACGGCAATGTGAGCCACAGCGTTTTTGCCTCCGCCCTCTGCTTCTGGCAGGACCGGCCGGGCGCGAGCAGCCCTGCAAAGATCGATGGCGGCCCCTGGGCCATCGAGCAGTTTCTGGGGCGCGAGGGCGCCTTTCGGTTCATCCAGTCGTTCAAGACTTTTGCGGCGAGCCAGAGCTTCCAGTCGACGATGATCTTTCGGCAGCGCTATCAGTTCGAAGACCTGATGGCGGCCTTTCTGCGCACCCTGACGCGTCATGCCGGATCCTCGCTTGATCTTGCCGGGGCAAGGCTCACCGTCGGGCGTCCCGTGCTCTTTTCCGGCGGCAATCCCGATGCGGCGCTCGCCATGCAGCGCTATCGCGACGCCTTCGGTAAGCTCGGGGTGGCGCAAGCGCGCTATGTCTATGAGCCCGTGGGCGCGGCCTTTTCCTTTGCCCGCACGCTTGAGCGCGATGCGACCGTGCTGGTCGCCGACTTTGGCGGCGGCACCAGCGATTTCTCGGTGCTGCGCTTCTCAAGAGCCGCCGGAGTGTTGGGGGCCGAACCGCTCGGCCATTCCGGCATCGGCATTGCCGGCGATACCTTTGACGCCCGCATCGTCGACCGCGTGATTGCGCCGCGGCTTGGCAAAGGCGGCAGCTATCGCTCCTTCGGCAAGGTGCTGCCGCTGCCGAGCCACTATTTCTCGACGCTCGCGCGCTGGAACGAGCTCGCGCTGATGAAGGGCAGCGCCAGCCTGCGGGAGCTGCGCGATTTGACCCGCACCGCGCTCGACCCCGCCCCGCTCGAACATTTCATCACCCTCGTCGAGGATGATCACGGCTTCCCGCTCTATCGGGCGGTGTCTGCGGCCAAAGTAGCGCTGTCGGCGCAAGAGGCTGTCGATTTTGCCTTCGCCGCAGATGATATCGACATCCGCGCGATGATTTTGCGTTCCGATTTTGAAAGCTGGATCAGCGAGGACCTCGCGCGGATCGCTGCAACCGTCGATCAGGTGCTCACCCGCTCAAAAGTCTCGGCACGGGACATCGAAAAGGTCTTCCTCACCGGCGGCACCTCCTTCGTTCCTGCCGTGCAGCGCCTGTTCGCCGAGCGCTTCGGCCGCGAAAAGCTCACCTCGGCCGATCAGTTTGAATCGATTGCTCAGGGTCTTGCCCTGATCGGCAAGAGCGACAATCCCGACCAATGGGCCGTCGTCTCGGACTGAGCGGATAGCGTCAGGCGAGGCAGGCCATCGTGCCTTGCGAAACCCTCATGCCACCAGCCCCCGCGCATGCCTTGGCACGGGCGTTTCCCTCCGCCATGGTGCGCGCCCCGACTTTGGATCCCGTCCCATGCCAGCTCCCGATCGTCTGCCGCCGCTCAATCCCGCAACCTATTCACCAGACCAGGCCGCCGCCGCCGCAGACTTTCGCGGCCGGCGCGGGGTTGAGCCCTTCGGGCCCTATGCGCCGCTCCTGCGCTCGCCGAAGCTCATGCTGGAGGTCGAAGCCGTCGGCCGCAGGCTCCGCTATGGCTCATGCCTCGGCGAAGCCTTGAAGGAACAGGCGATCTGCCAGGTGGCGCGCTCCTTTTCGCAGCAATTCGAATGGTCGGTGCACGTCATGGAGGCCGAAAAGGCCGGCTGCCGGCCCGATCTGCTCGCGGCCCTTGCCGAAGGCCGCCGGCCAGACGGCTTGAATGCCGATGAAGCCCTGATTTATGACTCGGTTGCCGAGCTCATGACCACTCGGCGCTGGTCCGACACCACCTATGGCCGGGTGAGCGCCCGCCACGGCGAGCAAGGCGCGGTGGAGCTGACCTCGCTCGTCGGCTTCTATTCGCTGCTGGCGCTGGTCTTGAACGTTGCCCGCACACCGGCGGATGGCCCGGAAGGGCTCGCGCGCTGGCCGGAATGAGGGGCGTCTGCGCCTGAAGGGACGGTGAACGGGCGGGACCGGCCGCATTCAGGAGGGGTGGAGCAGGATATCAGCCTGATCCCTCGATCCTGGAGCGACCGTCATGGCTCATGTCCCCTTCTTTGCCCTCGTCTTGGCCTTGCTGATGACGTTTCTTCCCATGCCCCTGGGGCTTGCGAACGAGGTCTTGCGCGTGTCCCAGCCGGTTGTCGTTCCCGCCAATGCCATGGAGAGCGACGCGATCTTACAAAGACTCACCCAGCGCGGCTTCACCGTTACCGAAGGTCCTGTCCGGCGCGGCGGCGTCTATTGGGCGCGCGCCACGTCGGGCACGGGCGAAGCGGTGAGCTTGGTCGTCGATGCGCGATCCGGCGAGATCGTTGGCCAGCGCGGGGCGCTCGCTCGTCCGCGCTAGGGTCTCCCTAGGTAAACTCTTAAAGCGTGGGCCTTTCGCCAGAGGCCGGGTTGTGCGAGCTTGCGCGCGTTCCGTCATGACGCCTGCGCGAGCTGATCGGGATGAACACCAGTCCCAGCGCGAAAGCTTTCTGCAACCGGCCATGGATTTAGTCTCGCTCCCCGACCGGCCCGTTCCCGAAGGCGCCCGCGTCGGCCGCATCACCACCCGTGATGGCATTGGATTGCGCTGGGCCGCCTGGGACGCTCTTCCCACGCGCCAGCGCCGGGGCACGGTGGTGATCGTCCAAGGCCGAGCGGAATTCATCGAGAAATATTTCGACGTCATTGATGGGCTGCGCGCCCGCGGCCTCAACGTCATTGCCTTTGATTGGCGCGGCCAGGGCGGCTCGGATCGGCTTACCCGCGATATCGGCAAGGGCCATGTCCGGCGCTTTTCCGACTATGAGATCGACCTCGACACCATCATGTCCAAGGTGACGGTGGAGCAGGCGCGCCCACCCTATTTCGCGCTCGGCCACAGCATGGGCGGCGCCGTCCTTCTGCGGGTCGCCAAGGCCGG
>JBAWYY010000363.1:0-3424 GCA_037143285.1 Alphaproteobacteria bacterium
TTATTTTGCCGCCGATCGCATTGCCCAGCACCGAGCACACGCCATAGGCGACAAGCATGACGGCGATAGCGCCTGCGCCAGTGCCCGGCAGCTTCTCTTCAACCATCGCGGCGAGAAACGTATAGGGGATCCAGCCTGCGCCCATAACGGTGGCAGTGAGCAAAACCGCGATCGCAAGATTGAAATCCTTCAAGGTCGCGACCAAGTCGCTGAGCCGTGCCGGTGCGATGCGCAGATCGCTCGGGACTTTCAGCCAGAGGGCGATGGCCATAGCGACGGCTGCAGCCGTCATAAAGACGAAAACACTTGGCCATCCATAGTGATAGCCAAGGTAGCTCGAGGCCGGCACCCCTACGACTTGCGAAAGCGTGATGCCACCGAAGGCAATGGAGAGGGCCTGCCCGCGCCGTTCGGGCGGGACGGAAGCAACCGCCACGGCGGCAGCGCCCGGCGAGACGATGCCCGCCCCCAGCGCGGTGACGACACGAGCGGCGTAGAGCACCTCAGCCGATGGTGCGAAGGCAGTTCCGATGAGCCCGCATGAGAAGACGAGCATGCCACCCACCAGCACGCGCTGGCGCGTGAACCGTCCCGAGAGCGAGGTCAGAAGCGGCGACCCTACCGCATAAGCAAGCGCATAGGATGTCATCACCCAGCTTGCACCGACGGGACCAAGTCCGAAATCTGCGGAGAGGAGCGGAAGGACACCGATGACTGCAAAAGCACCAATGCCGACAACGAAACTCGCTGTCCCGAGAAGCAAGAGTAAGGGCAAGAACTGTGACTCTCAGAACGTGGACGAATACCGATTCATCATGGCAGTCTCAGGCAACGTGACGCAACCTTAAAGCGCAGGCCACCCATGAGACGCCGTATTTTTCCCAGCCGACGCCATGCGCTAGCAGGCGGCCTTGGTCTCCTTTGCGCCCCAACTCTCGCGCTCGCCCAATCGGCCGTGCCGGTCGACATCGAATTGGTGCTTGCCGCCGATGGGTCCGGTTCCATCGACGACGATGAACTACGCCTCCAGCGCGATGGCTATGCCGAAGCTCTCGCCTCGCCCGAGGTGCTCTCCGTCATTCGCTCAGGGCTCCATGGCACCATGGCGGTCGCCTATATGGAATGGGGCGGGCCGCAATCGCAGCACGTGATCGTCGACTGGCAACTGGTGAAGGATGAGGCCTCTGCGCGCGAGTTCGGTGATAAGCTGCGCTCACGGCCACGGGCTGCCCGCGGCTGGAACTCGATTTCGGCGGCCATCGATTTTTCCGTCACGATGATCGAGACCAATGCCTACCGCGGCCTGAAGCGGGTGATCGATGTCTCAGGCGACGGCCCGCATATGGGCGGGCGCCCGGTTGAGGCCGCGCGCGATGATGCGGTTGCCAAGGGCATCACCATCAATGCGCTGGCGATCGTACGGCCCGGTGGTAGCTTTCGCGGGCCGGGCGGGCAGTCACTCCCCGATCACTATCGCGATGCGGTGATCGGCGGGCCCGGCGCCTTTGTCGAGATCGCCGACCAGAACCGTTCTTTCGCTGAAGCCGTCCGGCGCAAGATGCGGGTGGAAATAGCGTTGGGATCGACAGCCGGAAATCCGACCTAGGCCTCAGGCTTGTCGCTCCCTCTTCTGATCCCCTATGGTCTGGGGATCATTCATGAGTACCCAGCATGTTACACGGACCCGCCTTTTCTCGCTCCGGCCCGCTGATTGACATCGACGATGCGGCCTTCGTCCATCCCTCAGCGCAGATCTACGGCAAGGTGCGGCTCGGGCCCCATGTCTCCGTCTGGCCAAACGTGGTCATGCGTGCGGAAATGCATGAGATCGTGATCGGCTCCCGCTCGAACATCCAAGACTTCGTGATGATCCACGTGGGCTATGCCACGCCCACGATCGTCGGTGAGGATTGCTCCATCACCCATCATGTGACGCTGCATGGCTGCACGATTGGCGATCGCGTGCTGATCGGCATCGGCGCCACCATCATGGATGGCTGCGTCATCGGCGAAAATTCCATCATCGCGGGCGGCACGTTCTTGAAAGAGAACACGCATATTCCGCCGAATTCGATTGTTGCCGGCGTGCCGGGCATCTTGAAAGCCACGCGCGACAACAGCGCGGCTAATGCGCAGAACGCCCTGCTCTACCACGAGAATGCTAAAGCTTATGCGGCCGGCGACCATCGGTTCTGGGCCCGCGCGCTCGGCAAAGAAGCCTAGCGATTAGCCGAGCGCTCGACGAAGGCCTTTTCGATCACAGAAGGGCCGGGATTATTGTTCGACCCTTCGTCGAAACCACGCCGCGACAACATGCCGACCATATCCGCGAGCATGGCGGGCGAGCCGCAGATCATCACGCGATCAAAGGCCGGATCGAGCGGCGGCAGCCCAAGGTCGGCTGGCAGTTTGCCGCTGTCGAGGAGTTCCGTGATCCGACCGTTATAGATGTAGGGTTCTCGCGTGACGGTCGGATAATATTTCAACTTGTCGCCGATGATCTCGCCCAGAAACTCGTCCTGGTGCAAACCGTGCGAAATGAAATCCGCATAGGCCTGCTCGGCGATGAAACGGGTGCCGTGGATGAGCACCACCGTCTCGAAGCGCTCGTAGACGTCGGGGTCTTTGATCACGCTCATAAACGGCGCAAGCCCGGTGCCGGTGCCGGCGAGATAAAGCCGCTTGCCGGGGAGAAGACTGTCTTGGATGAGCGTGCCGGTGGGCTTGCGGCCAACCAAGATCTCATCGCCCACCTTGACGTGCTGAAGGCGTGAGGTGAGCGGCCCCTCAGCCACCTTGATGGAGAAGAACTCCAGGTTTTCCTCATGATTGGCCGACACCATGGAATAGGCGCGCATCAAGGGCTTGCCATCGACCATGAGGCCAATCATCGCAAACTGGCCGTTGGTGAAGCGGAAGGAAGGATCCCGGGTCGTCTTAAACGAGAACAATCGATCGGTGTGGTGCCGAACTTCGGTGACCGTTTCCGTGTTCAGGTTCGCCATCTCGCGCTCCGGGCCTGATCCTCAACTCATTCGTACACGAATGAACGAGATTTGTACATTCGCCTCAAGAGAACGCCCTTCTCTTTATCGCTTGATATCAACAAATTAGACCCCGTATGCGCTATCGCGGAAGACTACGAAGGGGAGAATCCTTGGACCCGACAGGCCCATTCAAGGGCTTTGCAAGCGGTCCCGGCGCGGGCAAGATGCCGAATGCAGGGACTGCGATTGCGGCCCATCATTTTGACATTTGCCCGCAGCACTTCTTGAATACCTACGGGATAATACATATCTGCCCATAGCGGTCACTTCCGCGCTTTGTGAGGCTCTCATGACTTTGTTTGTGACCAGATGCGTAACTGTCGTCGCTGGTCTCATCGTGGGGGCCATGCCCATTCAAGCGCAGAACCTACGCGGCG
>JBAWYY010000364.1:0-3416 GCA_037143285.1 Alphaproteobacteria bacterium
TGGTGACCGGCCTCATCATCTGGGCTCGCCGCAAATTCCGCCGCCGCCCGCAACGCCAGCGTCAAGCCGAGCTCGCACCGGCGGAGTGATCGAACCCCTAAAAGAAAAGGGGCGGTCGCCCGCCCCTTGTCCGAAAATCAACGCTTGAGAAGCGATCAGGCCTTGATGCCGGCCTGAGCTGCCACTTCAGCCGCGAAGTCGGTTTCCTGCTTCTCGATCCCCTCGCCGAGGCCGAAGCGCACGAAGCCCTTCAGCGCGATCGGCGCGCCGACCTTGCCTTCAGCTTCCTTGACCGCCTGAGCCACCGTCTTGCCGGTGTCGTGGATATAGATCTGGTCGACGAGGCAGACTTCCTTGAAATAGGTCTTCAAGCCGCTCTCGACGATCTTTTCGAGCACGTGAGCGGGCTTGCCAGCGTTCTTCTCGGCCAAGATCGCCTTTTCGCGCGCGACGATCGCGGGATCGACGGCAGAGGCTTCAAGCGCCACCGGGTTGGTTGCGGCAACGTGCATGGCGAGCATGCGGCCGAGGCTTGCAAGCTCGTCCTTCGCACCCGTCGATTCGAGCGCGACGAGCACGCCGATCTTGCCCAAGCCGGGCTCGACCTGATTGTGCATGTAAGCGCCAATCGCGCCCGAGGAGACCTCGAGCACGGCCGCGCGGCGCAGCGACATGTTCTCGCCGATGGTCGCAACGGCCGAGGCAATAGCGTCAGCCACCGAGCCAGCGCTCGTCGCATGAGCGGCCAAGATCGCAGCCGTATCGTCGCCGGTCTTATAAGCCACATGAGCCACCAGCTTCACGAGGCCCTGGAACTGCTCGTTGCGGGCAACGAAGTCGGTTTCCGAATTGACCTCGACGACGGCAGCCTTTGCGCCATCGACCCAAAAGCCGATGAGGCCCTCGGCAGCCACGCGGCCGGCCTTTTTCGCGGCCTTGGCAAGGCCCTTCTTGCGCAGGAAATCGACGGCGGCATCCATGTCGCCATTGGTTTCGGTGAGCGCAGATTTGCAGTCCATCATGCCCGCGCCGGTCATTTCGCGCAGGTCCTTGACCATCTGGGCGGTGATCGTCGCCATGGGTCTTCGTCCTTCGAATGGGGTGATTGTTTCACGGGCCTAAGCCGGCCCCTGTTCGGGAACCGGCTCAGGTCATGTCAGGTGGGGGTCGAGCACGAAACCATGACGGCTCGACGACAGCGATTGACGCGCGATACCGATTACTCGGCGTCGACCAGAACCTTGGCCTGGGCAACCCAGCCATCGACGCGGCCGGGCAAGCCCACGCCTTCACCGATGATGTGAGCGTCCTTGGTCGTGAAGGCGGCGAACTGCCAGTAGTGGAACACGCCGAGGTCGTTAAGCTGCTTTTCGATGGCAGCCGAGACGCCGGGGAGCTTGGTCAGATCATCGGCAGGCCCACGCGGACCGGTCAGACGCTCAAAACCTTCCACGACGGGGGCCGGCAGGTCTTCAACCATCGGCGCAATCGCTGCACCCATATCCATGCCCGACGAACCCTGCGAACGGGCAACGCCGTCAAGGGCTGCACGGGCGATCAGGTCGCAATAGAGCGCGATGGCGCGGCCGGCGTCGTCATTGCCGGGGATCGGATAGGCAATGCCATCGGGGTCGCAATTGGTATCGATGATGGCGACCACCGGGATATTGAGGCGGCGCGCTTCCTGGATCGCAATCGCTTCCTTATTGGTGTCAATCACGAACATGATGCTCGGCGTACCGCCCATGTCCTTGATGCCGCCAAGGGCGCGCTCAAGCTTTTCCTTCTCGCGGCTGAGCGTCAGAAGCTCTTTCTTGGTGTAGCCACCAACGCCACCGGCAACCGCCTCGTCCAACCGGCGCAAACGCGCGATCGACTGCGACACGGTCTTCCAGTTGGTCATCGTGCCGCCGAGCCAGCGGGAGTTCACGTAATACTGGGCGCACTGCTTGGCACCCGCCGCAATCGACTCCTGCGCCTGGCGCTTGGTGCCGACGAACAGGATGCGGCCGCCCTTGGCCACCGTGTCGGACACGGCGACAAGCGCCTGGTGCAACAGGGGAACGGTCTGGGCGAGGTCGATGATGTGGATGTTGTTGCGAACGCCGAAGATGAACTGATTCATCTTGGGGTTCCAACGGTGGGCCTGGTGGCCAAAGTGAACGCCAGCTTCCAATAGCTGACGCATGCTGAAATCGGGCAGCGCCATGGTCTTCTCCGGTTGTGCCTCCGCGGATTTCGGCCGTTGGACCTCTTGTCCTCTGGCCACCGGAGCGAGCGACATCACTGCCGCGCGCAGGCTCCGCGTGTGGAATGAGCCGGCGGATACACGAGTAAGCGGGGTCTGACAAGCACGCTAGCGCCCGTCAGACCCCATTTTCGTCAGTTCTGCTCCATCAGAGCCGCGCGCATGGCCCGCGGCGCCCGCTTGTCCAGCATGCGCTGGAGCGTGCGGCGATGGATGTTGAGCGCACGGGCCGTGTCGGCAATATTGCCGTCATGGAGGTGGAACACGCGCTGAATGTGCTCCCACTTTACCTGATCGGGCGACAAGGTCTGCTTCGGCGCAATGGCTTTCAGGCCACGACCCTGCAGAAGGGCTGCTTCCACATCATCGGCATCCGCCGGCTTCGGCAAATAGTCGACCGCGCCGATTTTCACCGCCGTCACGGCTGAGGCGATATTCGCATAGCCGGTCAGCACGATGGCGCGCGCGTCGGGACGGCTGTCGCGCAACACGCGGATGACATCGAGCCCATTGCCGTCGCCAAGGCGCAGATCAACAATGGCATAAGCCGGTGCGGCCTCATTGATCGCCTTGCGGCCATCTTCGCAGGTAAATGCTGTGCGGACCGAATAGCCGCGCGTCTCGAAAGCGCGAGTGAGGCGTTGGCCAAAGACTTTGTCATCGTCAACGATCAGCAAGGACTTTTCGGCACCCTCAGCGCCACGACCCAATTCATTAGACATCGTCATCTCCTTCTCAATCGACTTGACATGAGGTCTACGCCCCCATCCCCACCGCGGATGCCAACCGCGACACTTTGCCCCACTCGTAGATACCCTTAGCTGGCCCTACAGCCTCCGCTTGGCATCTCTCCCTTGGATGCGGCTTCTCACCTCGCGGGCTTCGCGATAGCGTCGCGGCAAGACAAGAAAAGACCGCAGACGCGGTCGGGAGGAACGGGCTTGAAGACCATTGCATTCGCCGGATTGGGCGCCATGGGCCGCCCCATGGCGTCAAACCTTATCAAATCAGGCTATCAGGTGACTGGCACGGACCTGAACCCCGAAGCGCTCGCCTGGCTCGTGGCCCATGGCGGGGTTGCGGCAGGGTCGCCGCGGGATGCGGCAAGCGGCGCGGATGCGCTGGTCCTCATGGTCGTCGATGCCGCTCAAGCCGAAGCAGTCCTCAT
>JBAWYY010000365.1:0-3404 GCA_037143285.1 Alphaproteobacteria bacterium
GTCAGCCTCCATCACGGCGGCGGCGTTGGCATGGGCTATTCGCAGCATTCCGGCGTGGTGATCGTGGCCGATGGTACGCCTGAGGCGGCGCGACGCCTCGAGCGGGTGCTCTGGAACGATCCCGCGACCGGTGTGATGCGCCATGCCGATGCGGGCTATGAGATTGCGCTCGATTGTGCGCGCGAGAAGGGCCTGCGGCTACCGGGCGTCGGCATCGGGTAAAGTCGCCTTGTGAACAGCGGGCACAGGAGACCTGCGGCCCTTGCGGCGACTCGCGAAGCTCCCCACAAAAGGAGAGGTAGCGATAGTGCTTGAAGGGCAGGGCGTTAGCCTGTCCGCGTCACGAGGCAAGACCCCATGGCCGATCCACGCTTTGTGCATCTGCGCGTCCATTCCTCGTTCTCGCTGCTTGAGGGCGCGCTGACGCTGCCGAAGCTTGCCAAACTGGCCGAAGCCGACCGCATGCCGGCGCTTGGCATTGCCGACACCAACAACCTCTTCGCTGCCCTTGAATTTTCAGAGAAAATGGCCGGCGCCGGCATCCAGCCGCTCGTCGGCATTACCATTGCAGTGGATGCCGGTGACCGCGAGACCCAGGCGAACCGCACGGGCCTGCGCCGGCCCCGGCCGAGGATCGCGCTCTTTGCCGCAAGCGAGACGGGCTATCGCAATCTGATGGCGCTTGCCTCGCGCCTCTTTCTTGATGCGCAGGATATGGCGGACCCCGCCGTCGGCTTTGACCTTCTCATGCGCCACAATGAGGGGCTAATCGCACTCACTGGCGGGCCTGATGGTCCGGTTGATCGGATGATCGCCGACGATCAGCAGGATCTCGCGCTTGAGCGGCTCGACCGGCACACCGCCCTCTATGGCGACCGGCTCTATGTGGAGCTTCAGCGGCACGGCCTTGAGATCGAGAAGCGGGTGGAGCCGCTCTTGATCGAGCGCGCCTATGCCAAGGGCCTGCCCATCGTCGCAACCAATCAATGTTTCTTCGCCTCCCGCGAGGACCATGACAGCCACGACGCCCTCATCGCCATTGCCGAGGGGGCGCTCGTTTCATCCCATGATCGCCGGCAGCTGACTTTGGAACACCGGTTCAAGACGCAGGCTGAGATGGCCGCGCTCTTCGCCGATCTGCCCGAGGCGCTTGCCAACACCATCGAGATTGCCCAGCGCGTTCACTACCGCCCGCGCATGCGCAAACCGATCCTGCCGCGCTTCACCACCATCGACAGCGGCGATGCCTTGGACGAGGAGGCGGAGCTTGAGCGGCAAGCACGCGAAGGTCTCGCCCTTCGGCTCGCCGCCCATGGCCCCGCCGAGGGTTTGACCGAGCAGGACTATACTGACCGGCTCACCTTCGAGCTCTCCATCATCGGGAAGATGAAGTTCCCCGGCTACTTCCTGATCGTTGCCGACTTCATCCAATGGGCGAAGGCGCGGGGCATTCCGGTAGGGCCGGGCCGTGGCTCCGGTGCCGGTTCGCTGGTCGCTTATGCGCTGACCATTACCGATCTCGATCCCTTAAGGTTCCAACTGCTGTTCGAGCGGTTCTTGAACCCCGAACGCGTGTCCATGCCGGACTTCGATATCGACTTCTGCCAGGACCGTCGCGACGAGGTCATTCGCTATGTCCAGGCGCGCTATGGCCGCGATCAGGTGGCGCAGATCATCACCTTCGGCACCTTGCAAGCGCGCGGCGTGCTGCGCGACGTCGGCCGTGTCCTCGAAATGCCCTATGGCCAGGTGGACAAACTCTGCAAGCTCGTGCCGCAGAACCCGGCCGCACCTGTCACCCTCGTCAAAGCGATTGAGGGCGAGCCGAAGCTGCAGGCTGCGCGCGATGAAGAGCCGGTTGTTAAACGGCTGTTCGATATCGCGACCAAGCTGGAGGGGCTCAACCGTCACGCCTCAACCCACGCCGCAGGCCTTGTGATTGGCGACCGGCCACTCTCGGAACTCGTGCCGCTCTATCGAGATCCGAAGACCGATATGCCGGTCACCCAGTTCAACATGAAATGGGTCGAGCAGGCAGGGCTCGTGAAGTTCGACTTTCTCGGGCTGAAGACGCTGACGGTGCTGCAGCGGGCCGTCGATTTGGTACGCCGGCGCGGGATCGATATCGACTTGACCGCGATCCCGCTCGATGACGCCAAGAGCTACGACATGATGGCTCGCGGCGAGACGGTCGGCGTGTTCCAGGTGGAAAGTGCCGGCATGCGCAAGGCGCTCGTCGAGATGAAGGCGAGCCGCTTTGAGGACATTATCGCGCTGGTCGCGCTCTATCGTCCGGGTCCGATGGCCAATATTCCCGTCTATTGCCAGCGCAAGCACGGGCTCGAAAAGCCCGAATATCCCCATCCCCTCCTTGAACAGGTGTTGTCCGAGACCCACGGCATCATCGTCTATCAGGAACAGGTGATGCAGGCCGCGCAGATCCTGTCGGGCTATTCGCTCGGCGAAGCCGATCTTCTGCGCCGCGCCATGGGTAAGAAGATCAAGGCCGAGATGGACAAGCAGCGCGAGCGCTTTGTCACGGGCTGCGTCGAGCGGGGCATTACCAAGGCCAAGGCCGACGAAATTTTCGACCTGCTCGCCAAATTCGCCGACTACGGCTTCAACAAGAGCCATGCGGCCGCCTATGCGTTGGTCGCCTATCAAACCGCCTATATGAAAGCGAATTATCCGGTGGAGTTCCTTGCGGCCTCGATGACGCTGGACTTGTCGAACACAGACAAGCTCTCCGAGTTTCGCCGCGAGGCGGTGCGCCTCGGCATTCCCGTCGACCCTCCGGACGTCAACCGCTCCGAGGTGCTGTTCGATGTGGCTGACGGCCGCATTCGCTATGCGTTGGCGGCTGTCAAAGGGGTGGGGGCTCAAGCCGTTGAAGCCATGATTGCGGTACGCGATGGCAAGCCCTTTGCCGATCTCACCGATTTTGCCGCGCGGATCAATCCGAAGACCTTAAACCGCAAGACGCTGGAAAATCTCGCGGCGGCCGGCGCCTTCGACAGCCTTGAGCCGGAACGCGCCAAGGCCTTTGCGGTTGCCGAGACCATTCTGGCGGAGGCCAATCGCCGGGCCGAGGGGCGGTCATCCGGGCAGGACGAGCTTTTTGGCGGCGGCGCGCCAACCCCGATCCGTATGCCTTCGGTGGAGGCTTGGTTGCCAGGTCGCAAGTTGGACGAAGAATACAAGGCCATCGGCTTCTTCCTCTCCGGTCATCCGCTTGATGACTATGCCGCTGCGCTCAAACGTCTGCGGATCACGCCCTATGTGGATTTTGCGCGCTCGGTGCGGGCTGGCGCGAGCGCGGGGCGGCTTGCGGGCGTCGTCACCGCGCGGCAGGAGCGTCGCACCAAGACCGGCAACAAAATGGGCATTGTCGGGTTCTCGGATGC
>JBAWYY010000366.1:0-3387 GCA_037143285.1 Alphaproteobacteria bacterium
CATCAATGAGGAATGCGTGCGTCAGGCGATCCGCACGGGGCTCGGGCTGAAGGCCGAGATCCACCACCGCTCAGTGTTCGATCGGAAGAACTATTTCTATCCCGATTTGCCCCAGGGCTATCAGATCAGTCAGTACAAAAGCCCGATCGTCGGTGAGGGCGAGGTGACGGTCGACCTCACGCCGACCGAGAGCTTCACGGTGCGGATTGAGCGCCTTCATCTTGAGCAGGATGCCGGCAAATCGATCCACGACCAGTCGCCAACGCTCTCCTATGTCGATCTCAACCGCTCGGGCGTCGCCCTCATGGAGATCGTCTCGAAGCCCGATATGCGGACAGCGGACGAGGCCAAGGCCTATGTGACGAAGCTGCGCACCATCCTGCGCTATCTCGGCACCTGCGATGGCGATATGGAAAAAGGCAATTTGCGCGCCGACGTGAATGTCTCCGTGCGCAAGCCTGGCGCGCCGCTCGGCACGCGCTGCGAGATCAAGAACGTCAATTCCATCCGCTTCATCGGTCAGGCCATCGATTATGAAGCCCGCCGCCAGATCGGCATCATCGAAGATGGCGGCACCATCGACCAGGAGACGCGGCTTTTCGATCCCGGTCGGGGCGAGACCCGCGCCATGCGCTCGAAGGAAGAAGCCCACGACTACCGCTACTTCCCCGATCCCGACCTGCTGCCGCTTGAGTTCAACCAGGCCTATGTGGACGCGCTCGCGGCTCACCTGCCCGAATTGCCCGATGCCAAAAAGGCGCGGTTCATGAGCCAATACGGGCTCTCAGCTTACGATGCCGCGGTGCTCGTGCTGGAGAAGGAAAGCGCCGATTATTTCGAGGCGGTCGCCTCCGGCCGTGACGGCAAGGTCGCCGCCAACTGGGTGATCAACGAGCTCTTCGGGCGTCTGAACAAAGAGGGTTTGGATGTCACGACGTCACCGGTCTCGCCCGCCCAACTCGGCGGCATCATCGACCTCATCTCGACCGGTGCGATCTCCGGCAAGCTTGCCAAGGACCTGTTCGAGATCGTCTTCACCGAGGGTGGGGACCCCGCGGCGATCGTGGATGCGCGCGGCATGAAGCAGGTGACCGACACCGGCGCCATCGAGAAGGTCATCGACGAGGTGATCGCCGCCAATCCCGACAAGGTGGAGCAGGCCAAAGCCAAGCCCACCATGCTCGGCTGGTTTGTCGGTCAGGTGATGAAGGCCTCGGGCGGTAAGGCGGCTCCTGGCGCCGTCAACGACCTCTTGAAGCAGAAGCTCGGGATTTAAGCCGGCATCGCGCGTTAACTCGCGCGTAGGAGCCCTGCATTGCTGTGAACCCCGAATGCCGAACGTGCTGTTGCACGTTTAGCTGAGGTCGGCTTTTGTCATGCCCGTCTTGGGAGGACAACAATGTCGAAACGGTTCACGCTCCACGGTCTCTGGCTTTCGGGCCCCACCTATAAAGTCGGTCTCATGCTCGCGTTGTCGGGCGAGGCCTTTGCCTATCAGCACATCAATTTGCGGGCGGGCGAGCACAAGCATCCCGCCTATATGGCGAAGAACCGCTACGGCCAGGTGCCGACGCTGGAAGACGCCACCACCGGCCTGTCGCTTTGCCAATCCGCCGCCATCCTCGACTATCTCGCAGAAACGCTCGGCAAGTTCGGTGGCAAAGATGCCGGTGAGCGCGCTCAGATCCGCGAATGGATGTATTGGGATTTCGACCGGCTCGCGCCGCCGATTTATCGTATGCGGGCTCAGCGCGCGGGTTTCCGCTCTTTCACGCAGTCCCAGGCCGAGGGCCTTTTCGCCGATGGCAATGCGGCGCTGAAGGTGCTGGACGATCATCTGGCCGGCCGCGATTGGCTCGTTGGCAAGTCGACGACCATCGCCGATATCGACGTCTATGGCGTTGCGACCTACGCGCCCCAAGGCGGCTATTCGCTGGCGGCCTATCCCAATGTGGCGGCCTGGTTGAAGCGCGTTGAGGCCCTGCCGGGCTTTGCGCCCCAAGACAAGCTCTTGCCTATGGCGAGTGCCGCGTGACCGAGCGGCTTCCTCCGGACGGGCTGATCGTCCGTCCGGCCAAGGCCTCCGATGTCCCAACCATCGTCGCGCTCATTGTGATGGGCGCGCCGGCTGGCGCCCTTGATCGCGCGGCTGCCGAGGCGGAGGGGCGCGATCCCGTCTACGCTGCGGCCTTTGAGCGGGTGGCTGCCGCTGGCAACCAGCATCTTTTCGTTGCCGATCTCAACGGCCGGATCATCGGGACCTATCAGTTGTCGGTCTTGCCGGGCATTGCTCAGCGGGGCCGGGTGCGCGGCAAGCTCGAGAGCGTCCATACCGATCCCGAATGCCGCAGCCGCGGCGTGGGTGAAGCCATGATGCGCCATGCCATCACCATCGCAAAAGCGGAGGGGATCGGCCTTCTCGAACTCTCGTCCGACAAACGGCGCGACGCGGCTCATCGCTTTTATCGGCGACTTGGCTTTGCCCAGAGCCACGAGGGCTTCAAGATGGCGCTTGATGTCTGAGAAAGACGCTCACGCGCTTCGGCGGCCGCGGCATTCGCGAAGGAAGGTGCGCCAGTTCTTGCCCTGAGCGGTGAGGGCAGGCTTGTTCGCGCGCCACTCGGTGCCGCAATCCCGCATGATCTGATCATTGCGCTTTTGGGCTTCCGAGCGTTCGCGGCGCGGACGTGGCGTGGTTGACGGGGCCTGTTCGGTCGACGCGCCGGGTTGGCTGCGGGTCTGTGCCAAGGCAGGGCCAGGGTTCAGCATGCTCAGGGTTATCAGGGCCGCAAAGGCGCATTTCAGAAAACGACCAGACATCGCGCGTCTCTCGCTTGGGTTGCAATTCATCGCCGGGACGTTGAACCTGCTCGTCAGTGCTCGCAAGGCCGTTGTGACACGGATGCGCGCCGAAGTGCTTGGCGCGGGCCGCTCGTAGGCTTAGGGTGCCCGCCTTTCGCGCAAGTCCGCGCGTTCTTTTCTGGTGAACGAAGCCATCATGTCCCAGACCCCCATCGAGCTCTATTACTGGCCGACCCCCAATGCTTGGAAAATCTCCATCATGCTGGAGGAATGCGGCCTTCCCTATGTGGTGAAGCCCATCAATATCGGGAAAGGCGAGCAATTCGCGCCCGAATTTCTGGCAATTTCGCCAAACAACCGCATCCCCGCTATTGTCGATCCTGAGGGGCCGGGCGGCCAGCCGATCTCGGTTTTCGAGTCCGGTGCGATCTTGCAATATCTCGGTCGCAAGACCGGCAAGTTCTATCCGAGCGACGAGCGCGCCCGCGTAGCCATCGATGAATGGCTGATGTGGCAAATGGCGGGTTTCGGGCCGATGCTCGGCCAAACCCATCATTTCCGCATCTATGCCCCGGAAAAGATCGA
>JBAWYY010000367.1:0-3384 GCA_037143285.1 Alphaproteobacteria bacterium
TCACGATGGCGACCCCGGCCATCAGTGTCGCCCCGATGTAGTCATGCGAATAGGTCAACATGTTAGCGATCTCCTAACCATGGACATCACGCTAAGTGTTAATACGTTTACGATTCGTTTATTACGTTAGGTCATGAATATTCGTTTTTCATGATCTTATAAAAATGATGTAATCGTACTATGGAGTGCAAATCTAAAGGTGGATATTACAGGTTGAAATGACCCAAGGTCATTTTATCGCGGCCGATATGTGACGCAACGGTAATGAATCAACTTCAATTTAGCGCTTGAATGCGGGCTGGTGATCACGTCCGAGCGAAGGATCGCTGATCGCGTCGACGGTTCCCAGGTGGCACAAAATTCTTGATTTCTTCGCCATCAACTCGATCAGCGCTGCACGCGGGGAGAGGAGTTCCAAGACCACCGTCATATCGCGCGTGATGCCAGACACGCTCTGGACGGTACGCCCCCGATCGACTTGTGCTCCACCGGCGCAACCGCGCCAAACCCAGCTAAGGACCCGAGCGTCGACCGAATAACAAGAACAGGTCACAGCAGCATTCGGGCGAGTAAATGCTTCATCTTCACCTGCTAGATGATAACGCGGTGAGGCTGTCTGAAATGTCGATGGACTGGTTGGGCGACTTGATTGAGCTTGGATTTAGAAGCCTGATTGGCTTTGGGGTTTTGTTCGGTCTGCTGTTTTGGGCGTTTAATGTTCAGGGCAAAATGTGGCGCGCACTTGTCGCGCGCTATGGTCAAGCCAAGCAAAGAACTGTGCTCGGGCGCAAATTTCCTGAGACCATTGTTATCTATAACAGCAGCGTCCAGGGCTGGCAGCTTGGTGGCCGACCAAAGTATACGACTTACTTCGGAACGACAATCTCGGCCTTAGATAATGGTCTGCTGATATCCGCTATTCCTCCGATCAAGTTTATTTATCCTTTTAAAGACATTTATTTGCCATTCAACGAAATGAAGATAGGGCCTCATCCATGGATGCTATGGAATGAAGCTTATGCAATCTCAATGGACAAGGCATCTGACCTAAAAGTCATCATTAGCCAAGACACTTTACAATGGCTTCGCCGAAACACGGGACGAGCCCCCTTCCATCCCTGATGCAGGCTTGGCGCATGGCAAAGCTGGGCAGACGCCCGATTAGGCCTTCATCAATGCGCTGCAGCCAATACCGGCGGCGCCACGGAGGGGTGAACCCACTGATCGGGGGCCCGGATAGTGTTCAAACAAACCGAGCCACTTCTCCATCGCACAAAATGTTAATTCGACCCTTATAGGTTCGCAGACGCGAACTCAGAAGATGTGCGATGGAAACCGCTGGCGTCCAGTTCTTTTATCTTTGCGCTGCGATTGTCGTGCCGATCCTGCTGGCCCGCTTCGTTATACGCGCAGACTGGCGCACCGTCCGTAACGCAAGCTTAGTCTGGTACGGCGTCCTCTTTCTCCCCTTCGCCGTGACGGCCAATGAGGAATGGTTAGGCTGGGGCTTGATCATCGCCTTATTCTCATCGTTCTGGGGGATTCCTCTTCTCTCATTAATTCTCAAATTGTGGGGGCCACTGAGCGCTAAGTTCGGTCTAGCCGCGGCGGGCACCGCGCCTCGACCATACTGGGGGCGCGTCTGGCTTGCTGTCATGTCGGCCGCCGCGCTGTGGGTCCTCGGTATCCATGCATTCAACTTTTGGCGGGCTCAACGCGATCTGGACGCGAGCGTCCATTTTCTGCGCCAGATGTTCGCCGTGCCAGAGGAGGCGGTCGTCCGCGAGGCGCGCCGTCTGGGGAAAGTAACCCTCGAGATACCTCGGGGTGAAGCGATCGTGCAGCTCACGCCGGTCCAGTTCGAGAGTTTCCGCGCGCGGATGGAGGCCGATCGGGCATGGCCCGGCGCCGGCGCGCGTATAGGCGGCGCACCGCTCGGCGTGACCTCGCCTGAAACGATCCGGTGGCGCGCCTTGCCCGCCACCTTTAAGGTGGACGGCCACTCCAACCGGTGGTCGCGGCTGACCGCGGAACCGGTCGAAGGCATCCGCAACGGCCGCTTCATGTGCCTGTTCCTCTCGGAATTGGAGCGCGACAGGCGCGCTGAACACGCGAACAAGGATGCTCCTCGCTATGCCGCCCGGGACTGCGCTGACGTCGCGCCTGAAGTGCGCGGCGGGCGTGAGGCCCTCGCCGCGCTCGATTTCGACTCCCGCACGCTCTACATGATCATTCAATAGGTGTACGGCCCGGCATCTTGGCGCAGCTTACGTGACGAGCACGGATGTTTGGCGAAGGATCACGCGACGGTTCGCATGTCCGCATCGGTCGATCGCCCGCTCTCGCGACACCCCGGATAAAACCGGGACAGCCCCACCGCTTAAATCTTGATGTCTGCGAGTCCCCGGTCAGCTCAGAAACAAGTGTAGCAATTCAGGGTGTTAACGTGGCGAGCCGTTCTGGCGCCAATGGCTCGATAGCTTTGAGCATCCACCGGGCGCGACGACCAATGTCGTGATCCGGTGAGGTGAGCCGGGTCTTCAACGCGCTGATGAACCGCTCGTTCGCCACCGTCGATGCCAGCTTCGAGATTTCTCGGTACTCATACCCGTAACGTCGATCGACCATGCTCAAAATCGCATCGATAAGTCGTTCCCGGTGATCCCCTTTCAGCGAAACGCGGGTGAGAGCCTTAGCAATTTTCGCCTTGGTGTAACCGGAGCGGAAAAACAGCGGATCAGCTTCGAGGAACTCGACAGCCGAATCCACCGCATCGGTTTCGCCTGATTTGAGCCTGTCGAGGTTTGACCAGAAATCTGGCGGATAAGCGGAGGCCAGCGCGGTCTGAAAATCTTGACCTGCTACAACAAGGGCCGCCCGCATCGCCGCTGTGCGCCGTTTTTCAGAAAGCCCAGAAGTCGCCGTGAGGCAGGCACGTCGAGCCGCTTCAACCGCCTGCGCACGCAAAGCATAGGGAAAACCGCTCGACCGGTGGCGAAGAGCCATGCTGCGTCCCCATTGAAGCTCTCGCACCGCCAGTCGCAGGCGGATGTCAACGTCGCGAACATCTTGATTTTACCATAGCGGTGAAGGTCCAGACTGGCGACGACGTGAATGGGCTGTTTTGGTCTGCCTTCTCAGCCGCCGCCCTAGCGCTCCCGTTTGTCCTATGTTAGGATAATGGTCCTTTTTGTCCATCCATTTGCACATCTTGCACGCTTTGCACAAAAACGCGATTTCAGCCCTTGTGCATGTGCAAGTTCCCATTTCCCTTAGGGAAGCTTATCTCCCGCCCCTTGCTTTTTGTTCCGTCTTTGTTCTCTAGTGGGGCATGGCCTTTGTCGATTTTGCGACCCTCACCAATTTCTCGTTTCTGCGCGGCGG
>JBAWYY010000368.1:0-3382 GCA_037143285.1 Alphaproteobacteria bacterium
GGAGGATATCGCCCGCCTTAAAATCGCGCTCGTGGGCTTGCGTCCCGATGCCGCCGACAAGCTGCCCTCCGAACTCTCGGGCGGGATGATCAAGCGTGCGGCGCTGGCGCGCGCCTTGGCGCTTGATCCCGAAATCGTGTTTTTGGACGAACCGACCTCGGGCCTCGATCCCATCGGTGCGGCTGAATTTGACGAGTTGATCTTGACCCTGAAGGACACGCTCGGCCTGACCGTGTATATGGTCACCCATGACCTCGACAGCTTGGCGCGCATTTGCGATCGCATAGCCGCGCTTGCTGACGGAAAAGTCATCGCGGAGGGTACTTTGGCTCAGATTACTGCCCATCCTCACCCCTGGCTGCGCCAATATTTCGGTGGCGCGCGCGCCCGCGCGGCCCGAATCGAACCTCAGGAAGCGGTCTGACGGCGATGGAAACCAAGGCCAACACCACGTTGATCGGCGCCTTTTCGCTCGCAGTTCTCGTGACCTTTTTTGGTTTTCTTTATTGGTTCCTGCGGGCGGGCGATAATGGCCGGCGCGCCGAATATCGCGTGGTGTTCACCGGTCCCGTATCGGGCCTGCGCACCGGCGCCAACGTCTTCTTCAACGGCATCCGCGTCGGCGATGTCCGCACCGTCCGGGTCGATCCCGTCGATCCCCGGCAGGTGGTGGCTCTCATCTCGATCGATCCCTCGACCCCCGTGCGCCGCAACACCAAAGTGGCCTTGGACGTGACGCTTCTGGCCGGCACCGCTTCTGTTGCCATGACCGGTGGACCGGCAGGCTCTGAGGAGATCACGCCGATTGAGCCCGGTCAGCCCGCGGAACTGCGCGCGGAGGGCTCGTCTGTGCAGGACCTCTTGCAGGGCGCACGCGCCGTCATGGTCAATGTGGACAATTTGGTCCGCCGTCTTGATGAGACGGTTGAGAAAGGTCGCGGACCCATTGAGCGCTCGCTGGCCAATGTGGAAAAATTCACCGCCGCGCTCGGCGAAAACTCTGACCAGATCAACGATTTCCTGAAAGCAACGGGTGAAGCCGCGCGCAATATCACCGGTCTGGTGCGCCGGCTTGAATCGGTCACCGGCCAGCTTGAAGTCGCGATGCAGGGCGTCGAGCCTGGGCGCGTCGCCTCGATCCTGCGCAATGTCGACACGCTCACCCAAGGGCTCTCCGGGCAGACGCAGTCCTTCGCCGACCTGTTGCGTGACGCGCGCGGGGCGGCGAGTGCGGTAGAGCGGACGCTTGCGAGCTTCGACATGGCCGCACTCAACCGAACACTTGCGGGTGCCGACCGGGTGGTGAGCGCGCTCAATGCCGAGCGGATCAACAAGGTCCTGGCTGATGTGGACCGGTTCACCTCGGCACTTGGCAATAATTCAGATTCGGTCGAGACCGTGATGAAGGGCGCAGCCGACATCACGACCAAGCTCAACGCCATGGCCGACCGGGTCGATTCGCTTTTGAAGTCCTTCGAAGGCAATGGCAGCTCGAATATGTTCGCGGAGTTTACCGCGACTGCGCGGTCGATCAGGACGCTGGCCGAGCGCTTGGATACCCGGACTGCGACCTTGACCAATTCCATCTCCGGCTTCACGGATCGTACGATTCGTGACATTCAGTCGCTCTCGGCCGATGGCCGGCGGACTCTCTCTGAACTTGATCGCACCCTGCGCTCCCTTGAGCGCAATCCGCAGCGGTTCATCTTCGGCGGATCGGGTGTCCCGGAGTACAATAGACGATAAGGTTTGATCGTCTGAGTGGGTGTGAGAGGGCAGGCATTTGGTTGTCAGGCGAGTGACACGGTGGACGGGGCTGGCTCTGATCGCAGCACTTGCGCTCAGCGGCTGCGCCTCATCAAACGCGCCGCAGACCTATGATCTCTCAGCCCCCCGAGATTTCGGGGCACGGTCGGGCGGCTCGCGTGGCCAACTCGTGGTGGCAGAGCCCAAAGCCATCGCCAATCTCGACAGCGAACGCATCGCCATCCGCGGGCAGGGCGGGGCGATCTCTTATCTCAGCGACGGCGCCTGGGGTGATCGGCTGCCGAAACTCGTTCAGGCCCGCATGATCCAGGCCTTCGAGAACGCCAATAGGCTGCGCTCGGTCGGCCGGCCCGGCGACCGCTTGGCCTCCGACTGGCAGCTCCTTACCGATATCCGCGCTTTTGAAGTTGTCGTCGCCGGCGCGCCCGAGGTGCAAGTCGAGCTCTCGGTGAAGCTCGTCAATGACCGCACAGGCCGCATTTTGGCGGCCGAAGTTTTCGGCGGCAAGGCAACCGCCCCCGGCACCGATGCGCGGGCGGTGGCGAGCGCTTTTGACGCGACGCTGCAACAAGTCCTGCGCCAGGTGGTCGTCTGGGCCTCGGGGCGCGTGTGACCGCCCCCTTTTCGATCCGCGCCTTTCTGCCGGACGATCTTGCTGCGGTGAAGGATCTGATCACTGCGACGGGGCTCTTTCCCGCTGAGATGATGGACGAGATGGCTGCGCCTTACTTTGCGGGCGAGGCGCCGGCCGAAAGCTGGTTCGTCGTTGACGCCGGCACGCCCATTGCCATCGGGTACTGCGCGCCGGAGCGCATGACGGAGGATACCGCAAACCTCCTCCTCATCGCCGTGCATCCCGATCATCAGCGCCATGGCTATGGCCGAGCGCTGATTGGCGAAGTGGAGCGCGATTGCCTCATCCGTGGCGATCGGATGCTCTTGATCGAGACCTCGGGCCTCCCGGAATTTGCCGGCCAGCGCGCATTTTACGCGGGCCTCGGCTATGGCCAGGAGGCGCGTATCCGCGATTACTATCGCGCGGGTGAGGATAAGGTGGTGTTCCGCAAACTCTTGGGGCCCACGTTACGCCCTGCTGAGCCCGAAGACATCGCGGCGATGCAGGCGCTCGAACGTGATGCCGCCAAAACCTTCGCGGACCTGCCCGGCATGGCCTTTTGCGTTGATATCCCAGCTCGCGATGACGCAGAGCACAGGGAAGCCCAGGCGCGCGGCCTTGCTCTGCTTGCCGAGAGCCACGGCGAGGCCGTGGGCTTTCTCATCGCGGTCCCGCGCGACGGCTGCGCCCATCTTCTGGAGGTGGGGGTGGCCGCCGCTTGGCAAGGGCAGGGTGTTGGGCGCCGCCTGATCGAGGCCTTTGAGAGCTGGGCGCGCGAGACGGGCTTTCGCGAAGCGACACTCACGACCTATCGGGATGTCGCATGGAACGCGCCGTTCTATCGGCGTCTCGGCTATGAGGCCTTCGAACCCGGCGATAACAGGCCCGAACTGAAAGCCGTCATCGCGGAGGAAGCCTCTCACGGCGTTGACCGCGCGCCGCGCCTCGTGATGCGCAAAGCGCTTTGAGACCCCCGCAAAAGACTAAAGGCGCCCGTAG
>JBAWYY010000369.1:0-3381 GCA_037143285.1 Alphaproteobacteria bacterium
CAAGAGCTTTGCCAAAACCGCCGAGGGTCGCGATCAGGTGAGCAAGATGGTGCGCGTCGCCGATCTCACCCGCAATGCCTTCATGAACGGCGATCTCTCCACCGTCATGAGCCCGCGTACCGTGCTGACCTGGGCTGAGAATGCAGACATCTTCAAGGATATTGGCTTTGCCTTCCGCCTCACCTTCCTCAACAAGTGCGACGAATTGGAGCGCGCTTTGGTGGCGGAGTTCTATCAGCGCTGCTTCGGCCAGGAATTGCCGGAGAGCGCAGTGAACGTGGCGCTGAGCTGATCGCCCATGGCTCAGGTGGTGGAAGAGACCCGTATTGCTGCCGCCCGTCGTGCGATCGGCAAGGGTCTCTTCGGCTATAACACCGCCAAGGTCGGCAAGACCGGCTATCGGCGCTTTGCCGCGACCATCAGGGACGATGACGGCACGGTTCGTGGCGGCATATCGGCCTATACGCTCTGGAACTGGTGCTTCATCGAGCTTCTCTGGATCGATGAGGCTTTGCGCGGGGCCGGCCACGGCACCGCGCTCGTCCAGCGGGCGGAGGCCTTCGGCCGGGCGCGTGGTGCCAGCGCCATCTATCTCGACACCTTCTCGTTCCAAGGCGATGGTTTCTACCAGCGACTTGGATATGCCGTTTATGGTGAGTTGGCCGATTTCCCGCCCGGGCATCGGCGCATCTGGCTGAGGAAAGACCTCGCGTGAGCTCAAATTCAAAAGCCAAATCCAATTCCAAGGAATCACCCACCGAGCCGTTTAAGCGCTCGGTTGCCTCCTGCATGCGCGCCATTGCCCGGCAGGATGAGCTGGAAGTGACCTATGCCGCCGATAAGCCGGGGCTTGCCGGCAACAAGGCGCGCTTGCCCGAGCCGCCGCGTAAACTCAGCGCGCGTGATGTGGCGCTGGTTCGCGGCCACGCCGACGCCATGGCGCTGAAAATCGCGACCCATAATCCGCGCATCCATCGGGCGATGAGCCCGGATGGTGAGCTTGCTCGCAAGGTGTTCGAATCCGTTGAAAACGCGCGGATCGAGGCGATCGGCTCCATCCGCATGGCGGGCGTTGCCCAGAACCTCACCGCGCGGCTGGAAGACCACTATCACCGCATGGGCAAATATGAGGAGATCACTGATCGCGCCGATGCGCCGGTGGAAGATGCTGTCGCCCTGATGGTGCGTGAGAAGCTCACGGGGCAGAAGCCGCCGAAGGAAGCCGCCCGCATCGTCGATCTCTGGCGCGATACCATTGAGGCCAAGGCCGGCAAGGATCTGAACAAGCTCATCGGTCTGCAGGAAGACCAGCGTGCCTTTAGCCGCGCGGTGCGCGATCTCCTGACCTCGCTCGACATGGGCGATGAAAAAGGTCGCTCCGATGACGACCAAGAGCAGAACGACGACGACAATCAGAACGCCGAGAGCCCGGAATCCTCCGAAAGCCCGCAGACCGATCAGGACGAGAGTCCTGAAGGGATGCAGATGGACGATTCCCAGGAGATGGCGGACGAAAGTCCCGAAGGGGCGATGGAGGCGACAGAGGCGCCCAGCGCCGAGATGCCCGACGAAACCGAAATGGGCGATGCCGACCAGGCCAATGAGCCCTGGCGGCCGCGCAATCAGGCGGAAGAGCGTAAGGGTCCGGACTATAAGCCCTTTACCTCGAAATTCGACGAGATCGTGGAAGCGCCCGATCTCTGCGATGCCGAGGAATTGGACCGCTTACGCGCCTATCTCGACAAGCAGCTTGCTCATCTTGGTCCCGTGGTCGCGCGGCTCGCCAACCGGCTGCAGCGCCGCCTGATGGCGCAGCAAAACCGCGCCTGGGATTTCGATCTGGAAGAGGGCTATCTCGACCCGACCAAGCTGCCGCGCATCATCATGGATCCGACAGCGCCGCTCTCGTTCAAGCGCGAGCGCGACACCAATTTCCGCGACACCGTGGTGACGCTGCTCCTCGACAATTCCGGCTCCATGCGCGGGCGCCCGATCACGGTTGCGGCGACCTGTGCCGATATTCTTGCCCGCACGCTGGAGCGCTGCGGCGTCAAGGTCGAGCTTCTCGGCTTCACCACGCGAGCCTGGAAGGGCGGGCAGGCGCGCGAGTTCTGGCTCCAGAACGGCAAGCCGGCTAATCCCGGTCGCCTCAATGACCTCCGCCACATCATCTACAAGTCGGCCGATGCGCCCTGGCGGCGCGCGCGCAAGAATTTGGGGCTGATGATGCGCGAGGGCTTGCTGAAAGAGAACATCGACGGGGAAGCGCTCGATTGGGCTCACAAGCGCCTGTTGGTGCGGCCAGAGCAGCGCAAGATCCTGATGATGATCTCGGACGGCGCGCCGGTGGATGATTCCACTCTCTCGGTGAACCCCGGCAATTATCTCGAAAAGCATCTGCGCTGGGTGATCGAAGAGATTGAGACGCGCTCGCCAGTGGAGCTGATCGCCATCGGCATCGGCCATGACGTCACGCGCTATTATCGGCGCGCGGTGACCATCGTGGATGCCGAGGAATTGGGCGGCGCCATGACCGAAAAGCTCGCCGAGCTCTTCGACGACAATAATCCGCAGAACCATGCCAAGCCCGGCGCGAGCCCAGGCGGGTCACGCGGCGGCGCGGGCAAGCGCAAGGCCGCCTGAGACCTAAGCGGGCGGCGTTGGCTGCCCGCTCGACCCCCCGCCTGACGCCTAGTGAATATCGGGTTCGGGAATGCCGCCCCGGCCTTCCAGCACATCCATGTCGCAGCCCTCATGGGCTTGGCGCACGTGGGTTGCGTGCATGCGGTTCCATCCGCGCGGATAGTCGCGCGGCGGCGGTGTCCATTCGCTCAAGCGGCGGGCGATTTCCTCGTCCGACACCTTCAACGTGATGGTGCGCGCCTCCACATTCAGCGCAATGCGGTCGCCGGTTTTTACCGCTGCGAGCGGGCCTTTCACATAGGCCTCCGGCGAGACATGCAGGATGCACGCGCCATAGCTCGTGCCGGACATGCGTGCGTCCGAGATGCGTACCATGTCGCGGACGCCCTGGCGCAGGAGCTTTTTCGGGATCGGCAACATGCCCCATTCCGGCATGCCGGGGCCGCCCAAGGGGCCGGCATTCTTCAGCACCAACACGGTGTCGGGGGTAACGTCGAGGGTGTCGTCGCCCATGGCGGCATCCATCTCCTCATAGGTCTCAAAGGCGAGGGCCGGCCCCTCATGGGTCCAAAGCCGCGCTTCGGCCGCGGGCGGCTTCATCACGCAGCCATCGGGGGCGAGATTGCCGCGCAGCACGGCAAGGCCGCCCACACCCGCCACCGGATTGTCCAGGGGACGAATGACGTCGGGGTTGAAGTTCTGGGCGCCGGCGATGTCATCGGCGAGCGTCCCGCCGGA
>JBAWYY010000370.1:0-3378 GCA_037143285.1 Alphaproteobacteria bacterium
CAAGTGCTGCGAGGCTAGCGCTGCGTCGCAAATGGGCGTCTTGGGCGGGCACCGCTGCGACCCAATTGAGGCCTGCGATCACCCGATGCTGCAAGCGGGGTGGTGCTGCAAAGGGCGGAGTGAGGAAGCCCATCACCAGCCGGCCATCGGCTAGGCCCGCCAATTGCTCTTCCCCACGCATCTCATGCAGCACCGGTGAGAGACCCGCTTCGCCCCAAGCTGGATCCTCGACAAGATCGCGGACAGGCCCGATCAAGGCGGTCGCATTGACGCCGATATCAATCCGATGCGGCCGACCGGCCACCGCAAGAGCGAGGCGCCCTGCCCGCTCGGCGGCTGCAAGCGATAGCCGCGCTTCTCCGATAAAGGCCTCACCGGCAGGGGTGAGCCGCACCGTGCCGCCGGAATGATCGAACAGAATTGCGCCGACGCGCCGTTCAAGCTGGGCGACACGGGCTGCCGCCTGACGGCGGCCGATGGAAAGCCGTTTTCCGGCGGCAGCGAGGTCGCCGTCGTCGGTGAGCGCCACAGCCAAGCGAAGGAGGTCGAAATCCATGATGCCTGAGCTTAACGCCTTACCGGTCGATTCGCCCCCGCCGATCCCGTCAGTTCGCGCCGATCAACACCGAAAGATCGTCCCAGACGAAAACCGTCTCCTCCGACCGCCATACCGGGCCGGGGTCAATGATGGTGCCAATCGGGGTCCCACCCAGCCGTTGATAAAAGCCGATGGCGGAATGGTTCTCGGGCAGCACGCCAAGTGCGAGGCCCGACAGGCCGCGTTCGCTCACAGCCCGCGCGATCGACTTCAGGAGCGCGCGGCCGAGACCTTGGCCCTGCGCCTCAGCCAGCACGTAAAGGGTCATCACCTGAGCACGGGGCGCCATGATTTCGGCAGTCGCGGGTCTTGCCGCGACAAAGCCGACGATCTCGCCATCGCGCTCGGCCACACGAATGATGGGCCAGGAATTGGCCGCGTCCTGCTTTGCGGGATCGAGAAGGCTCGTCCACTGCGCCAAACGCCTCTCGATGTTCAACACATCGAAAACGTGATCCGGTGCGATGCCCCGATAGCTCTCGTCCCATGCCCTTACATGGACGTCGGCAATGGCAAAGGCGTCCGCCTCGCGCGCCGGACGCACCAGCACGAGGCTCATTCGGCCACGCCCTTTTCCACCTCAGCCCGCCAGGGATGCTGGGGATAAACGCCGAGAATGGTCAGGTCTTTGGCAAAGAAGGCGAGTTCCTCAAGAGCGAGTTTGAGGTTGCGGTCATCGGGATGACCCTCGACCTCGGCATAAAAGCGGGTCGCGACGAAGCGGCCATCGATCATATGGCTTTCAAGCTTCGTCATGTTCACGCCATTGGTGGCAAATCCGCCCATGGCCTTATAGAGCGCCGCCGGAACGTTGCGGACCTGGAACACGAATGAGGTGAGGCAACCCGGCCCCTGCGGTGCCCAGATTTTCTGACGCGACAGGATGACGAAGCGCGTGGTGTTGTCCGCAGCATCTTCGATATCCTCGGCGAGGATTTCGAGCCCATAGACGCTCGCGGCAAGCCTCGGGGCAATGGCTGCCTGGCTGACGTCATTCGCCTCGGCGACTTCGCGCGCAGAACCAGCAGTGTCGGCGGCGACAATCGGCTTCAGGCCAAGCTTGCGGATGATCTGACGGCACTGACCAAGGCCCATGATGTGGCTGCGCGCCGTCTTGATGGTGCCGAGCGTTGCGCCCTTCACCGCCATCAATTGAAACCTGATGGGCAGGAAGAACTCACCTATGATGTGGAGGCCCGCGGTCGGCAGCAGGTGATGCACATCGCCGACGCGGCCCGCGATGGAATTCTCAATGGGGATCATGCCCAGATCGGCATCGCCATTGATGATGGCGGCGAAGGCATCCTCAAAGCTCGGGCTCGGTAAGACCTCCGCATCAGGAAACACGGCTTTGGCTGCCTGATGAGAGAAAGCGCTGAGCTCACCCTGGAACGAGATACGCTTAGGCGCGAGGATCATGGCACTTGCTCCGAGGATCTTAAGAACGGGCCAGAAGCGCGCGGGCGCGCTCCAGGTCGGCGGGTGTATCTACACCCAGCGGCACCGCGTCAACGATGGCAACATCGATACGCATGTCATTTTCGAGCGCACGCAGCTGTTCCAGCCGCTCCCGCTGTTCGAGCGGTGCGGGCTTAAGTGCCACGAAACGGGTGAGAGCTGCGCGCCGATAGGCATAGAGGCCGATGTGATGGAACAGGGGTCCGTCGCCGGTTGGGGCGGTCGCGCGGGTGAAGTAGAGCGCGCGCAGCCGTTGCGGACCTATGGGCGTGCCAATGACTTTGACCACATTAGGGTTATCGCGCTCATGGGGATCGGTAATGACGGCGGCGACAGTGCCGATATCGACACGCGGGTCGTCGAGGAGACCGGCTGCGGCCATGACGGTGCCGGGATTGATGGTCGGCAAGTCGCCTTGGACGTTGATGATCCGCTCAACTGTCTTGTCGGGGTCGAGATGGGCCAGCGCCTCGGCAATGCGGTCGGAACCCGAGGGGTGATCGGCGCGGGTCATGACCGCTTCGAAACCGTGAGCAGACACCGCATCGGCAATCGTTTGGGTATCGGTTGCGACAACCACCCGCCCCAGCCCGGTTTCCTGCGCCCGGCGGGCGACCTGAACGATCATGGGCAGGCCTGCGATCTCAGCGAGCGGTTTTCCGGGCAATCGTGACGCCGACAGGCGCGCTGGAATGAGGAGAAGAGTCGAGGCCATCAGCGGTCCGGCGAGAACAAAACAGGTAAATGCGCAAGACACGGCAAAAAGTCGCACCTCGCGAGTTGCTTATACGGGTTGCGCTATCCCGCGCAAATTGGATATGTCTCGCGCGTCCTCGGCACCGCTTTGGTTCCGGAGAATAGATTCGACCCGGCAGGGAGATTGGCCGCATGAGCGCGGGATATGAGTTCAACAAGATCGCCATGGCAGTCCTGCTGGTTGGCACCAGCACGCTGGGTCTTTCGATCATCGCCAATGATGTGATCTTTAAGGTCGAGAAGCCCGCGAAGCCCGGCTTTGCGGTTGTCGTTCCCGACGCGAAGGCGCCAGCCGCTGCGGCTGGTGCCGCTCCGAGCGCACCCGCCCGTCCGATGAGCGAAGTGATGGCAAGTGCGACGGCTGAGCCCGGCGCTCAGGTGTTCCGTCAGTGCGCATCCTGCCACACCATCGCCAAAGGCGGTGCGAATGGCGTTGGCCCGAACCTCTGGGGCGTTGTTGAGCGCCAGAAGGCGTCAAATGCCGGCTTCAACTATTCGGCCGCAGCAAAGGCAAAGGCTGCTGACCGTTGGACCTTCGATGCGCTCTTTGCTTACATCGAAAATCC
>JBAWYY010000371.1:0-3377 GCA_037143285.1 Alphaproteobacteria bacterium
GTGACCTTGCCGCCGCCTTTTAAGACAGCGGCTGCGACCGCCCCCATCATGCCCGTGCCGCCACCGCCGTAAATGAGACCCATTCCGGCCTGGGCGAGGGTCGTGCCGAGTTCGGTGGCCGCCTTGATATAGGCGGGGTCATGGCCGCTTCCTGAGCCGCAATAGACACAAACGGAACGAATGGTCGCCATGGTGGGCCCTCGAGTTTGTTGAATCGCTTGACGCCGACAATAGCGAACGATGCCCGTCAGCGCATCCGGGCCAATGGGGTCAGCGCGCGATGACTTCGATGTTCTGGTCCTTGCCGGCTTCCACCTGGAAGCGCCGGTTGAAGACCCGGCCCTCTTGCCTGGCAATGGCGAGATACTCGCCTTCTTGAAGCACCATGGTGTGGAAGGCGCCGATAGATTCTTTAATCACATCGCCGCCCGGCGTGAGCACGGTCCAAGCCGCATTCCCGATTGGCTCACCGCCCTGCCGCCCTTGGACGAGACGCAGCGAGACAGTTGCCGCGCGATGGTGGATCACGGCATCGGTAAGACGCCCGGAACGAATGCGAATATCCGCCCGTATCGTGGCGTTCGCGTCGCCATAGGCCGAAACCACATGATAGGTGCCGTCCGCCAGCGCAATGAGTTCGCCGGCAGGCGCTTGGCGCATGACCAGTTTAGGCTCGCCGCCCTCAAACAGCCCGCCCGCAAAGATGTCGAACGACAGGTGCGGGTTGGGGATGTCGCGATCGCCCACCTTGCCGACGAGGCGCAGCGCGCCCGCGTTGAGCACGAGCGAGTCCCGCAGCGGACCGGATCCGACTTCGATGCGACGCGCCTGGGCAACAAGCCCATAGGCTGCGTGAACGATATAGGCGCCCGGCCGCAGTCCGAAGACGGGCGCCGCATCACGCGATTCGGCGACCAGGGCAAAGGCGCCATTTGATTCCGGGCGATCAGCGAAGACGCGCCAGTGGAGGCCGTCACGCACAAATTGGCCGTTGGCGGCAAAGCGCGCGTCAAATGCAACAGGCGTTCGGTCGGTTAATGTGTTGGGTGCGAGCTGAAAGGGCGAGCTTGGGCGAGCAAGACCCGGCTGGGTGCCGGCCTGTGGTGCGAAGGGCAGGGCCGAATCAGGCAGCTGGAAGAAGGGTCCCGCTGCCCCCGGCAATTGCCTGCGGCGACGCTGAAGGTCCGGTTGCGGCGCTTGCGGCGAGGGAATCGCAAAGTCAGGCCCGCCTGGAAATGCCGGAACTGCGGGCAAAGTCTGATTCTGCGCAAACGCCGTCTGCCCGCAAAGAGCGAGAACACAAAGAACGAGAAAAGCCACGAGATGACGCATCACATGCTTCCTCGCGGGGGATTGTGGCCATTTCGCGCCGGGCAGCCTTGCGTCACTGCTTTTCCCTCTTGGCGAAGCCCGTGCGGGCCCCTAACTGCGGTCCTATCATCACGAGGATCAGCGATGCCCCGTTCCGAGGCGCTTGTCGAGCACTTGAAGACCCGGCGTTCAACGCCTTTCCCGCTGATGCAGGATCCAGGACCCTCAGCGGATGAGCTGAGCGCCATGCTAACGGCTGCGGCCCGCGTGCCCGATCACGGCAAGCTAGCGCCTTGGCGCTTCCTGATCATCCCGCGTGAGGCCGGCGCGACGCTCGCGCCGCTCCTCGAAACCATCGCCGTGGAACGCGACGCGACCATCGACGACAAGCGGCGCGAGATTGAGCGCTCGCGCTTTTCGCGCGCCCCGGTTTGTGTGGCCGTGATCTCCCGCGCCGCGCCCCATGCTAAAATCCCGGAATGGGAGCAGGTTCTCTCAGCAGGTGCCGTCTGCCTCAACCTTCTCCACGCGGCGTCAGCCCATGGGTTCGGCGGCAATTGGGTCACCGAATGGTGCGCCTATGATCGGCGCATTCTCGATCGGCTTGGCCTTGAGGCCTTTGAGACGATCGCAGGCTTCGTCCATATCGCGACCCCCTCAGCCAAGGCCGAGGACCGCATTCGTCCTGACCTCGCAGCAATCACTTCAACCTTCGAAGGCTGACCCCCATGCATTATCCCGTCGCGAATGAAGGTCACGGCCTTCCCCACGACCCGTTCAAGGCCATTGCCGCCCCTCGACCCATCGGTTGGATCACCGCCATGGATAAGCAGGGCCGCATCAATTGCTCGCCCTATTCGTTTTTCAACGCAGTTTCCGACCGGCCGCATATGGTTGCCTTCAGCTCGGACGGCTTGAAGGACGCCCGCGCCTTCATCGAGGAAACCGGCGAGTTCACCTGTTCCTTTGCAAGCTACGCGTTGCGCGATGGCATGAACAAAACCTCGGCTCCGCTCCCACGCGGCGAGAATGAAATGGGGTTTGCGGGACTTGAGGCTGCTCCTTCACTGCTCGTGAAGCCACCGCGGGTTCGGGGTGCACCGGCAGCGCTCGAGTGCAAGTGGCGCCAGACCGTACCCTTAACCGCGAAAGACGGCACCACCCGCTACTTTCTCGTGGTCGGTGAGGTGGTAGCGGTCTTCATCGACGACGCCTTCATTCAGAACGGGGTTGTCGATACAGCCGCGATGAATCCGATCCTGCGCGGTGGCTATAACGACTATTTCCAGGTCGGGCCTGAGAACAAGTTTTCCATGACCCGTCCGCCCGGCGGCGGCAATTTCAACGAGACGAAGCGCTGACCTCGTCATCGCCGGGATAGGGCTCATGGCAACAGGCGCAGAGCTTGTTGCCGAGGGGATCGCGGACATAACAGCCGTAATAATGCACGTGATAATGCGGGCGGCGGCCGGGCGGCCCCTCGTCCAGGCCACCCTTGGCAAGGGCTGCTCGCCAGAAGGCGTCGACGGCGGCGCGATCAGGCGCGAGGAAGCCGGGCATGATGCCATTGCCCGGACGCGTTAGGTCTTCGTCAAACGGCTTCATGATCCAGAATTGAGGCCGCGCCTGCCCCTTTGCGGCATAGCCCGAGGAGGACGGAAAGTTCCACCGACGCACCAAGCCTATGGTTCCCAACACCGCGTCGTAAAATTCGCGGCCCTGTTCGATATCATCGGTCCCGATGGTGACGTGGCTATACATCGTTATGGTCCAAACTCGTGTGCGGCATTAGCCGGCAGCTTTGGCAAGGGTGATGGCCTCGTCAAGGACGGAGAGGTCTCCCACCTGATTGGCGAGGATGAGAACGAGGCGAGCGTTTAGGGCTGCGCTTTCGGCCTCAGAGAGACCGCGATGGGCCAAAGTCAGCGCTCGGAACGCCGCGTCGGGATCTGAAAAACGCGGGGATGTGTCGAGGTTCATGGTTCCATGCCTCCCATTGCGCGGTTCATGGCTGCCTTAATCCCTGCGGGATCGAATGACCGCCAACGGGCCGCCAAATGGCCGTC
>JBAWYY010000372.1:0-3369 GCA_037143285.1 Alphaproteobacteria bacterium
AGGCAGAAGCAATCGCCGCCGATGCCGGTCATATGCGGTTCAACCACGCTCATCACGCCAACGGCCGCAATGGCGGCATCGGCAGCAGTGCCGCCGGCTTTCAGCACGTCGAGTGCCGCCGCAGTCGCGAGCGGATGGGAGGTGGCCGCCATGGCCTCAGTGGCATAGGCCGGCGAACGGCCGGGCGAATGAAAATCCCGCATCATCGTCATGGTCTCAGCGCTTCCCTTCGACAGGGTCTTTCGCCGCGCGCGGAATCCTGTCATGACCGCGCGCGGGGCGTTCACCGCCTTCATTGAACTGTCCGATACCACGAGGATGCAAACCGCAGCCATGCGGAACGCCGCGCGGAGCCCATCTCCGCGACGCAAGGCTCTCCTCTCGTCACGCCCTCAATAGGAACGTCACCATGCCGACTCTCACGCTCGACCACTGCCGCACCATTGTCGAGAAAGCCCTCGAATTCGCCCATGCCCGTGATTTTAAGCCGCTGGGTATCGTGGTTTTGGATGCGCGCGCCGCCGTGCGGATGACCATCGTCGAAGACAATAACGCGCTGCTGCGCGCCGACATCGCCCATGGCAAGGCCTTTGGAGCGATCGCGCTGGGCGTTGGTTCGCGCACCATCAACAAAATGGCGCTGGAACGGCCCCATTTCGTTTCGGCGGCTGGCGGATTGACCCGCGACCGCATGGTGCCGGTGCCGGGCGGCGTCCTCATCAAGGATCCCGCCGGCGTCATCCTCGGCGCCGTCGGCGTCTCGGGCGACACCTCCGACAATGATGAGGCCGCAGCCATTGCCGGCATCGAGGCCGCAGGTCTTGCCGCTGATCCAGGCGCAGCCTGATCTTAAAGCGCAGCGACACGGCGCCATCATGACCGCCTGCGTCTTCGCGATCCCCGGCGACATCACGACCCCCACGGGCGGCTATCGCTATGATCGCGAGGTGCTGGCGCGTGTGGGCGCCCATGGTGTCGCCATGACAGCCTTTGCGCTGCCGGGGTCCTTTCCAATCCCGACCGAGGCGGATCTTGCCGAAACAAAGGCCCGGCTCGGCGACGTGAAAGCACCCAGCGTGCTGCTCATCGATGGCCTTGCCTATGGCGCCTTGCCGCGCGAGCTGATCGCAGAGTTGAGCGCGCCAATCGTCGCGCTTGTCCACCACCCGCTCGGCCACGAGACCGGCACGCCTGCTGATCAGGCTGCCCGCCTGATTGAGAACGAGCGCCAGGCTTTGGCGGAAGCGCGCGCCGTCATCGTCACTCATGCGCGAACGGCCGTGACCTTGCGGAACGAGTTCGATGTGCCGGCGGAGAAAATCACGGTGGCCGAACCCGGCACCGAACCGAGGCCGCAGGCGACTGGTTCTGGCCAATCTGCCCCGGCACTTCTCGCCGTTGGCGCGATCTCAAAGCGCAAGGGCTATGACGTGCTGATCAGGGCGCTCAGCCGTCTCGCCGATCGGCCGTGGTCGCTCACCATCGTTGGGGCAACAGACCGCGATCCCACGACCGTTTCCGCCCTCAAAGGCCTGATCAGCGAGCTCAAGCTTGAGGCGCGCATCCGCTTCACCGGCAGCCTCGATGAGGAAGCGCTCAATCAAGCCTATCGACAGGCGGACATCTTCGTGCTCGCCTCCCACTACGAGGGCTATGGCATGGTGCTCGCCGAAGCCTTGGCCTATGGCCTGCCCATCGTGACCACGACCGTAGGGGTGACCGAAAATGTGCCGGACGACGCCGCCTTGAAAGTGCCGCCCGCAGACCCGGAACGGCTAGCCGAGGCGCTCGGCCTCCTCATCGACAACCCTCACCGCCGCGCGGCACTCGCCTCCGGCGCTCGCTTGGCCGGCCAAGCGCTCCCCGGTTGGGACGACACGGCACGTCTGATCGCAACCGTAATTCAACAGGTCGGGACCCAGGAGATGAGGCGATGAGCTTCTCACCGGAATGGTTGAGTTTGCGCGAACCGGCCGACCATGCGGCACGCGACAAGGAACTCCTCGCTGAAGTGGGCGACTATTTTGCCGGTCGCAGTTCCATTCGCGTCACCGATATTGGCTGTGGCGCGGGATCGAACCTGCGCGGCACCTACTCGGCCTTGCCGAAGGAGCAGTTCTGGCGCCTCGTCGATTACGATCCGGTTTTGCTGGTGGCCGCGCGGGCGAAGCTCATAACCTGGGCTGATCGTGTCGTCGCCGACGGCGAACCGCTCGTCATCGAAAAGGGCGGCAAGCATCTCACCATCCGTTTTGCTGAAGCCAATTTGGCCGGCGGTTATGAGGCGATTACCGACGGGACCCCGGATCTGGTAACGGCAGCAGCCCTCTTTGATCTCGTCTCATCGAGCTAGCTGCACGGCCTCGTTCACGCGCTCTCCGCCGACAAGCTGCCGCTCTATACCAGCCTCACCTATGACGGCACCGACGACTGGTCGCCTCCCCATCCCCTCGACAACGCGGTGCGCGCCGCCTTCAACCTGCATCAGGGCACCGACAAGGGGTTCGGCAAGGCCGCAGGCCCGCGCGCAACCGGCGTTCTGGTCGATGGCTTCCGCAAGGACGGCTATCGCGCCTCCACGGGCACCAGCCCCTGGGTGCTCGATGAGGCCCACGCCGTGTTGATCGAACAGCTCGCCATCGGCATTGCCGCAGCAGCCGGCGAAACCGGCCGCATCGGCGAGTTTGAACTCGCCGGATGGCTTGCCGCCCGCCGATTGGGCGCCCGCTGCACCGTTGGACATCAGGACCTCTTCGCGGTCCCCATCAGCTGAGCGGGCACGCCATGTCCGACGACGCTCCGCTCGAGACCATCACCGGCACCATCGAACGCGTGACCTTCCACAATCCCGAAAGCGGGTTTGCGGTCTTGAAGATGCGCGTGCGCGGCCGCCCCGGCCCGGTGGCGGTGGTCGGCTCGACGCCAGCGCTTGCGGCCGGCGAAACCGTAACGGCGGAGGGACAATGGGTGAATGATCGCACCCACGGCCTTCAATTCAAGGCCAGTCGCCTGGTCACCGCCCCACCCGCTTCGCGGGCCGGCATCGAGCGCTATCTTGGCTCAGGCGCCATCAAGGGGCTCGGCATTGCAACGGCTGCCAAGATCGTCGAGCGCTTCGGCAAGAACACCTTTCAGATCCTCGACGCCGAACCCGAACGCCTCGCTGAGATCCCGGGCCTGACACCCGCTCGCATCAAGCGCATCGCCGAGAGCTGGGCCGAAGACCGGCTCGTGCGCGAGATCGGCGTGTTCTTGCAAGAGCACGGCCTCGGCCAAGGTCAGGCAACCCGCATTTACAAGGCCTTGGGGCCGAAGGCTGTCGCGCTGATCCGCCAAGACCCCTATCGGCTGGCGCGCGAGGTGCGTGGC
>JBAWYY010000373.1:0-3368 GCA_037143285.1 Alphaproteobacteria bacterium
GGGTTGCGAACGATGGCGCGCACCGTATGGCCCTTGGCCAGCAAGGCATCGGCGGCGGCGGCGCCAGTATTGCCGGTAATTCCATTGACGACGAAAATCATGGCTTCACTCCTCGTCCTGCCCCGCCGAAGTGGCGGGCTGTATGGGGAGAGAGATAAGGCCGGTCTCGACATATTCCCAATGCATGGATTATATTTTGTCCATGCATGAAGTGAATGATCATATTCTAGGTCATCAATGCTCGGTTGGGATGCCGAGGGCGGGATCATCGGGCCCGAACCCGAGGTTCTCTCGCCGCATACGCCGCAAATAACCAGGAGACGCCGCATGGGCGCGCCGAAACGCGCGAGCAAAGGCCTGGGACGACCCGTAGCCGACCAGCGCGGCGATCCGCTCTAGCGACTGGTCGGATTCCACTACGAGCCTGCGGCCCACCGTCATCCGCCAGGCATTCAAATACTCGATGGGTCCCATGCCCATAAGGTCGCGGAACCGATGGGCAAAGGCCGTCCGCGATTGGCCGGCAACCCGTGCCAGATCACCAACGCTCCAGTCGCGGCCGTAATCCCCGTGGATCGCAGCGAGGGCGCGACCCAGATGCGGGTCGCTCATGGCGGCAATGAGCCCAAGTGCGCCTTTTTGTCGCTCAGCCCAATCGCCGATGGTCTCGAAGAAAATGAGTTCAGCAAGACGGTTCAGCACGGCGGCGACACCAGGTCGGGCCTCAAGTCGTCGATTGCAAACGAGCTCCACCAGCGGCCCGAGCCGCGTCCGCAGCGCTTCATCCGATCCACGCGCCACCAACACAGGTGGGAGCGCGACGGAAAGAGGATGCGTAATCGTTTGATCAAACAGGAAATAGCCGCAGAGCAATTCAACGGTGCCCTCGGGTTTCCCTTCGCCAAAACCAACGCCGGTGACCGCGAGATTGTCAGGATCGGGAATGCCCACTTCGAGTGTGGGCTTTCGCTCCGGATGATCGCGCAGAAAATGGCGACGCCCATAGGGCACAATCGCGACGTCGCCGGGATCGAGCCGTTCGAAGCCGTCGCTGCCCTCTGCAGAGATCCAGCAGCTACCTCGCAGCACCACATGAAGCCGCGCCGTTCGGCCCTGTTCCGGCACCGCGACGGACCATTCCCGACCGTATTGCGAGTGGAAATAAATCGTGCCGAGAAAGCGCAACTCACTCAAGAGAAAGGACAGGACATCCACCATCAGACCCTCCAATTCCCCGAAGCGGCTTCTACTCAAGTTTTTTGGTCGGTCAGCGTCCGGCAGGTTCAGCACCAAATTATGGACGCACGATCACTGGTTGTTCTTGAAAAATGATCGCACAAGTAATCGGTCCCGTAACCTGTTAAATTAAATAAAGGGTGGAACCGATGTCAGCAATTATCAAAGCCAGAAACGCTATTGCAGCAAGCGTCTTGCTGGGATCACTGAGCCTTATCGTTTTTTCAGCACCCACACAGTCGCAGGCACCTGCGCGAACTTTACCGCAATTCAATGCTGCGGGTGAGCTAATATTGCCGAGGAATTTTAATGAATGGGTGTTTGTCGGCTCGCCCTTGACGCCTAACGGCTTGAACAATGGCAAAGCCGCTTTTCCCGAATTTCACAATGTTTACATCGAGCCCGGCTCCTACGCGATCTACCGTCAAACCGGCGTTTTTCCTGAGGGCACCATGATGTTTAAGGAGCTTCAGCTCGTGCTGTCGCCGGAGAACCCCGACGGATCACGGACGGAGACCTCCGGGCGTGGCTTTTTCCCAGGCGCAATCAACGGCGCGGACGTCACGGTGAAGGACAGCCAGCGCTTCGCCGCGACCGGCGGCTGGGGATTCTTCAACTTCAACCACCACGAGCCGAAACTTGCCTCAGCGCCGCCGCAACCCCTCGAAAAATGCGCCTACTGCCATATCGCCAGTGCCAAGAAGGATCTGGTCTGGACGCAGTTCTATCGTCTGTTGGACCGCTAAGCCGGATTGGCAGAGACGGACCCTCCTAACGATTGGGTAGGGACGAGCCGTTCGGTTCGTCCCGCTCTCCGCTCTTGGCCGATGGCTCGCGCATGATCTAGTCTCAGCCCATGCGTGAAGTGAATTTACGGTCGGTCGATCTCAATCTCCTCGTGGCCCTTGAGGCCCTCATTGAGGAGGCGAATGTCACCCGTGCGGCCGCGCGCGCCGGCATGAGCCAGCCCGCCATGAGCCGGGCGCTCGGACGATTGCGCCATCTCTTCGGCGATCCCTTGCTCGTGCGCGGCGTCACCGGGCTGCAGCGCTCGGCGCGCGCCGACAGCCTTCGCCCGCGCATCGCAGTGGCGCTCGCCCAAATCCGCGACCTCATCGTCGACACGCCCTTCGTGCCCGAGACCTATGAGGGCCAATGGGTGATCGCCTCTACCGATCATCAGACGGTGATGCTCTTGCCGCTCCTGATGGCGCGGGTCTCGCGTGAGATGCCGAAGGTCGATATTCGCGTGGTGCCGCTTTTGGCCGACACCAATGCCAAGCTCCTCACCGGCGCGGTCGATCTCGCCTTCGGCATTGCGGAGGCCGATATGCCGCCAAACCTCCGCCGCCAAGGCCTTTATCGCGACCGTTTCGTCACGCTTCTGCGCCAGAACCATCCAGCCCTCGACCATTGGTCGCTCGCGCATTTTCTCGCCCTTGACCACGTGCTGGTCACCATCAATGACGATGGCAAAGGCGCCATCGACGCCGTCCTCGACACGCAGGGCCTCTCCCGCCGCATTGCGCTGCGCCTGCCCCATTTCATCGCGGCCATCGGCATTGTCGCCACATCGGATTTGACCGTGACCTTGCCCTTCTCCATCGCCAGCCGCTTTGCCGGCGAGTTTGGCCTCACCATCGTGGAAACGCCGGTGGCGCGGTCGCCCTTTGAGGTGGTGTCGATCTGGTCCGAGGTGGTCGACCGCGATCCGCCCGCCCGCTATCTGCGCGCCATCGTCAAACAAGAGGCGGGCAAGGTTCAGGGCGGCATGCCCGTTTGATCGGGGGTGGTGAGGGGCGCGATCAGGCGCTGCGCATTTTTGGGCCTTGTCTTGGGTAACAGATGGTCTTCCGTTTGAAGGCTATTCGATTGTTGCGCCAACCCGGCGCTGAAACCGACCGAGCCCTGCCCATGCGCGTGATCATCGACGCTGATTTGATCCTGGAAGGTTTTGATGGCCAGGGGTCGCCGCTTCTCCACGAGGCCTCGGGCCTTGTGGTGGACAGCGGCAAGGTCGTGGCGATTGCGCCCTCAGCCGATCTCCAGCGCACCGAGCCCGCAACCCCAAGGCTCGGCGGAGCGGGGGTGGTGATCACCCCCGGCTTCATCAATGCCCATCACCATGTGGG
>JBAWYY010000374.1:0-3357 GCA_037143285.1 Alphaproteobacteria bacterium
CGAAAGCAAACCTTTCGGTTTGCGAGGATCGACCGGAGAAATATGGTCCGAATTCACCGCGCCTTCGGTGGGCTTGGGGAGCAGAACTGCCTCGGAACCGCCCCTCGCCTTGGCGCATGCCAAGGCATCGGGCCGCTTCCGGTCATTTTTGTTCCCGAAGCCCATCAAAACGCTCACCCTTTATGAGTTTACGTCCTAAATGATTACGCCCGACTATGCCCGCACCATGGCGCGCTACAATCGCTGGCAGAATGGCAGCTTGATCAAGGCCGCCTCAAGCCTCAGCGATGCCGACAGACGCGCCACGCGGGGCGCTTTCTTCGGGTCGATCCACGGGACGTTCAGCCATCTCATGTGGGCGGACCAGATCTGGTTCTCGCGTTTCACCGGCTCACCGAAGCCGCCGGGCGGAATCAAGGACTCCGCCACCCTCTTCCCGGACTGGGAGCCCTTTATCGAGCTGCGCCAGGCCTTTGACGCCACCATCATCGCCTGGGCCGATGGGCTCACGGCCGACCAATTGGCGGGCGATCTCACGTGGTTCTCAGGCGCTGTGGGTCGTGAATTGACCAAGCCCTTCGGTCTTTTGGTGGCCCATGTCTTCAACCACCAAACCCACCACCGCGGTCAGATTCACGCCATGCTGACCGCCGCCGGCGCGAAGCCCGACGACACCGACCTGATGATCATGCCGGACGAACTCTAAAGCTTTACGCCCAGCGTCTCGACCCAGCCGATACCGGCTTCGACCGTGGTGCGCGGGCGATATTCTGCGCCCACCCAGCCCGAATAGCTCGACTTCTCAATCGCCGCGAAGATCGCGCGGAAATCGATCTCGCCCTCGTCGGGTTCCGCTCGGCTTGGCACAGCCGCAAACTGGATATGACCGATCATGGGCAAGTAGCGTTCGAATTTGGTGAGGACATCGCCCTCAGACACGCCGACATGATGGACATCGAACATGATCTTCACATTGGGCTTGCCGACACGCACGATCATCTCGGCGGCGCGCGCGAGCGTCGAATAAAAGTATCCCGTTGACGCCCGCGGGTTCAGCGGTTCCAACAGAAGGATCATGCCCGCGTCAGCAGCCTTGTCCGCGGCCTCTCGGAGGTTCTCCGTAAAGGTGGCGGTCGCCTCAGCCTGATCGGTCGGCCTGACAATGCCGGCCATGGCGTGGATAGCGGTCGCGCCCGCAACCCGCCCCCAAGCGATGGACTGGTCAATGGCCGCCTGAAACTCAGCCTCGCGCCCGGGCAGCGCACCAAGCCCGTTCTCGCCTCGGCTAACGTCACCGCGCACCGTATTGATGCCGAGCATGGCAACGCTATGGGCCGCACAAGCATTTCGCACGGTCTCGGGCGCAATGTCATAGGGCCAGTGCATTTCGACGGCCTTGAACCCTAACTTTGCAGCAAGCGCGATGCGCTCCAGAAGCGGACGATCAGCCCAGAGGAACCCGAGATTGGCGGAAAAACGCAGCATGTCTGATCCTCAATGGCCGGCTAACGCGGCAAGGGCTTTGTCGTAAAAGTCGATGGCTCCGAAATTGCCGCTCTTGAGCGCGAGCCGAACGGGCCGCGCGCCCTCCGCCGCAAGAGCTGGAACACCGGGATCGATTTCCGGCCCGATGGCGAAGCGATCGACTTCAAGGGCAGTAACGACTGCGCCTGAGGTTTCACCACCCCCAACAGCCATGCGGGTGACACCCGCGTCCGCCAGCAGCACCGCAAGGTCGCCAAAGAAGCCCTCTAAGGCACCCGCAAGCGCGTCTTTACCGTGACGGTTCTGGGCCGCGCGAACCTCATCGGGATCGGCCGAGGAATAGACCATGGGCGCGAGATCGATGCGCGCCATCACATGGGCGAAGGCCTTGTCCGCCGTCATCGCGCCGCTCATCACCTGATCCGGATCGATCATCAGGCCGGGATGGCGAGCCGTATAGGCAACCACCTGCTCACGCGAGCGGATGGAACAGGAGCCTGACAGCACAATTGCCGGGCCCGGAGCCCCGGTAAAAGCGCTGCCGCCGGCACCCAGCAGCCCCTCACGGCGAAAATTCTCCGGCAATCCCAGCGCAATTCCAGAACCGCCTGTGATCAGCTTATCGCCCGCCGCCGCCTCTCCGATCGCCCGGAGATCATCGTCGGTCACCGCATCGACAACCGCGAGCCGGCGCCCGAGTGACGCTTCTGCATCCAAAGCGGACCTGATCGCTTTCGCCCCGCCTCTCACCACGCCATAGGGCACGAGGCCGACCTCGGTCCGGGTCTGCTGCGCGAGCCACCGGCGGATATCAGGGTCGGTCATGGGGGTCAGCGGATGGTTCTGCATGCCGCTTTCGTTGAGAAGCCGACCGCCGACGAAAAGATGACCATTGAACAGGGTCCGCCCCGTCGCCGGAAAGACCGGGCAGACCACGGCCACGCCGGCGCCGAGGCGATCAAGCAACGCCTCAGCGACCGGCCCGATATTGCCGTCGGGCGTTGAATCGAAGGTCGAGCAATATTTGAACAGGATCTGCCGGGCGCCCTGAGCGAGAAGCCACTCGCAGGCCTGAAGCGACAAGCGCACGGCTTCATCCGCCGGAACCGTTCGGCTTTTCAGCGCGACAACGCCCGCATCGCAGGTCGCCGGAGCCGCAGTTTGCGGCACGCCTACAAACTGCACGGTGGCCATACCACCCTTGGCGAGCGTGTTGGCGAGATCGCTTGCACCGGTAAAATCATCGGCGATACAGCCGAGCAGCATTCCCGTCCTCCCCGGACCCTTTGTTGTTGCAGGGGATCATAGAGCTTAGCCGCCCCTAGGCAATTCCTGCCGGGTGGCGGCAGCTTCGACCGGGACGCGGACCTATTACTATGCGCCCGACCTCTGATTTAATTGACATTTTCCCGCTTGAGCCGCTGGCCCAACCCTTGCGAACACTCCCCTGCGTCTCGCGTTTAGAGGAGTGCACCTGCGTGGTGTCAACGAGTTCGTCTTCCGTCCAGTCCACCCCGGTTCGCCGCGCGGAGCAAAATTCTGCCGCGAGCGACAACCGTGCATCCATGCCCAAAGCGAATTTCGCCGAGGAGGTCGCGCGCGCCGTCGATGATAGCGCACAGGATCGCGCCCAGGCCCAGAACGCGGCCTCGCTGGCGAAAGCCCGCCGCGCGTCCAAAACAAAGCCGGTGACGGCAGATGCGCCGGACATCGCCGTTAAGCCGACCGATCAAGCAGCCCCTGCCGATAAGCCGAAAGCCTCGGACGCAAACCAAGCGCCGTCAGACCGTGCGGACGCGAGTGCGACGACGGACGATGCGCCCGCCAAAGAGTCCAAGGACAAGAAAGCCGACGAGACCGTTGCGAGCACTA
>JBAWYY010000375.1:0-3351 GCA_037143285.1 Alphaproteobacteria bacterium
GCCGGCGTTGGGCGTCGCAGCTACTCGCATCCTCTACGCGACGGGCGTGAAGACCGCCGTGTCCTTCTATTTCCAGCAAGCAGCCGACCGCGTGAAGGCGCATGGGAAAACGCCTCGCTTCGGCCACGCCTGTGAGATCGAGACCAGCGTTGCACTCGCGCTCGCACCTGAAATCGTTCGACGGGACGCACTCGAACCCGGTGACATGATCGACCTCGATCTGCCGCTTGGCACCAATGAGCAGCCCTTCTTCCTTCAGGTTCCGATCCCGTTCAAAGAGCAGACCCGTAACGGGGTCTTCGGTGACGCCAGGCTTGCCACCTTAGAGGTCGGCGAGGACATCATCGCGACCGCGATTGGCCGCACCGCCACCTTCGCCCGCGCTTTTCTAAACCGGTAATCTCGCCCCCACATAGCCAAGTCCTCAGAAGGAGAAACGGCCATGGCCCAATACCTCATTGCTCGACGTACAGCACTTCTGGGCGGCGCAGCCTTTGCCGCCATGCCAAAGCCCCTTTGGGCGCAGCAGGTGAGCGATCCTCTTTACGGCCCTGATGATCCGCAGGCCCGGCGCGGTGGCACATTGACCGTCGGCATTGCCAACGAACCGCCAAACCTCGATCCATTCCATCAGGCAGGCGACGCCCGTACCGCCGTCACGGTCCTGATGTACCAGGGCCTGATGTACGAGCATCCCTCAGGCGAAGCGCGACCGCTTCTTGCAGAATCCGTCGCCACATCTGCTGACGGTCTAACCTACACATTCCGCCTTCGCCGCAACGTCGTCTTCCATACCGGCCAACCAATGACATCGGCCGATGTCAAATATTCCTACGACTATGTGCGCGATCCGGCCAATGGCAGCCCCGGCGCCTCCGATTTCGGCGCCATTGCCGAAATCGCGACGCCTGACGATTTCACCGTTGTTATCCGCCTTTCGCGGGCTAACGCGTCGCTGCCCATGACGCTGACCAATCGCTTCGGATGCGTGGTCCCACGCGACACCTTCGCAAGGCCGGACGCCCGCGCTCGGATCAGCCAACAATCGGTCGGCACCGGGCCGTTCATGCTGGCTGAATTTCGTCCGCAGAGCCACATCCGCATGGCTCGGTTTGCCCAGTACTGGCAGCCCGGTCAGCCCTATCTCGATGCCGTGCTGTTCTCGGTCCAGCCGAATGCGGCAAGCCTCCTCGTCGCGTTGCGAAACCGCCGCGTGGACTTGGCGCTGCTGCCGCGTCCACAGGATTCGGAGCAGTTGCGCGATGTTCAGGGGCTCACGGTTACCTCTTCGCCGTCGCTGCGCCAAAACTCGCTCGACCTCGACGGCAATCACGCCCAACTGCGCGATCCGCGGGTGCGCCGAGCAATCGCGCTCGCCATCGACAAACAGGCGGTAATGCAAGCCTCCGTTGGCGGTCACGGGACAGTACTTGGAACGACCGTTGCGGCCATGCAGGACAGCTGGGGCGCCCCTTTCGACAGTCTGTCCACCCAACGTCCGGACATTGACCGCGCCCGCGCGCTCTTAACGGAAGCCGGACACCCCGACGGCTTTGCACTCGATCTTGTTTCGATCATCGGCTTCGAGTGGATGGATCCGGCCGCTGTCACGATTGCCCAGCAACTCGCCCGTATCGGCATTCGGCTGAACATCCAGCGGGTCGAGCTTGGCGTCTGGCTCAATGCCTTCCGCACGCGCAACATGCGTTTCACTTTTAATGACTGGGGGACGCAGCCGGATCCTCATATTCTCTATTACAGGCACTTCCGGTCACCGCCTCAGGGTGCCGATTTCCGTAATTGGAACAATCCGGATGCGGATAGGCTGCTCGATCAAGGTATGGCCACCACCGACCTTGCAGAGCGCAAGCGCATCTATGTCGCGCTCCAACAACTCATGGCCGACACCGTGCCAACCATTCTCCTGTTCTCCACAAATCTTGTGAGCGTCAGTCAGACCCGCGTACGGAATTATCAGCAGCATCCCACAGGGTGGTGGTTCGGTATTGCCAAGGCCTGGATCGCCGCATGACGCTCATGCCTATGGCGGGCGCCGTCGTTAAACGGCTCGGAGCGGCTGTTGTGACGGCGCTCGTCTCGTCCATCGGGATCTTTCTTCTCATCCGCGCGCTTCCCGGTGACGTCGTCGGCGAGATGTTAGGTCAAAGTGCGGGCGATCCGCAGGCTGAAGCGGCTCTGCGCGCCTTTTTCGGTCTCGATCGCCCGTTATGGCAGCAATATTTTGCTTGGCTTGCCGATACCGTCCGCGGGGACCTTGGCACGTCCTGGCGGCAGGGTCTGCCGGTTGCCCGTATTGTCGGTGACGCTTTCGCTGTTACCGTTCAAATCGGTCTATGCACGCTTGTTTTTTCGCTCCTGATCGGCGTGCCGCTTGGGCTCGCGGCTGGGGCAAAGCCAGGGCACTGGGCGGATCTATTTGTAGAAGCTTTCTCGCTCATCGGCCTCTCCGCGCCGGTTTTCTGGACCGGTATGGTTCTGCTGATTGTGGCGGGGGGCTTTCTCCAATGGTCGCCACCGCCTGTTTATGTTGGGCCGACCGACTCGCTTGCCGACAATCTGGAATCGATTGCGCTGCCGGTGCTCGCGCTCGGCTTCCTTCAGGCTGCGGCCTATGCCCAGTTCACGCGTCAACAAACGGTGGCGCTCCTCGGGCAGGACTTTATTCGGGCCGCGATCGCCCGTGGCCTGCCCAAGCGTGTGGTGTTCGGACGCCATGTGCTGCGCAATGTCGCGATCCCTCTCGTCACCTTTGCGGGTGTTATTTTAGTGCAAATCCTTGGCGGGGTCGTGGTCGTCGAAACACTCTTCGCCATCCCCGGTCTTGGTCGCACGCTGCTCTCCGCCATTCAGGCCCGTGACTATCCGGTCCTGCAGGGCGCTTTGCTGCTGACCGTCCTTGTCTCGCTTTTCGTCAACCTTATGGTGGATCTAGCTTACGCTGCGATCGATCCCCGTGTCCGGGGCGCCTGATGAAGCGCGACCGTGTTGAACTCGGCTTTGGTCTTTTGCTCGTGTGTCTGCTGCTCGTCATCGCGCTTGTGCCGGGGTTGTTTGCCAGATCTCCGGACGAGGTCGAGGTGTCGCGCCGGCTTTTGGCACCTTCCTCGACATTCTGGTTCGGCACGGACGAGACTGGTCGCGACGTCTATGCCCGCGTCCTGCACGGCACACGCACGACGCTCGGTATCGTCGGGGCTGCTATTGCGCTCGCGGCGATCATTGGAGGAGTTCTCGGCGCAACCGCCGGCTTCTTCGGCAAGATCTCCGATCTCGTGTTGTCCCGCGGCGCCGATGCGATGCTGGCCTTCCCGCCGATCATTCTCGGCGTTG
>JBAWYY010000376.1:0-3350 GCA_037143285.1 Alphaproteobacteria bacterium
CCAGGGCGTGTACATCGACCAATTGGCGAGATCGGGCTTCCAGTCCATCGCCATGCGATAGGTCTCTTCCAGCGTCTCGGCCGTCTCGTTCTCCATGCCGACAATGAATTGCGCCTCGACGACAATGCCGGCGTCGCGCAACAGTTTCACCGCACGCTTGTTGTCGGCAACCGTCGTCTCTTTGTTGAAGAGATCGAGCTTCAGCTGAGAGGCCGACTCGGTGCCGAGCGACACATGGATGAGGCCCGCCTTGCGATAGAGCGGCAGCAGCGCTTCATCGCGCAGGATGTCCGTCACGCGGGTGTTGATGCCCCAGAGGATATCGACTTTCCGCTCGATCAGTTCATTGCAGAAGGCGACGAATTTCTTCTTGTTGATGGTCGGTTCCTCATCCGCAAGGATGAAGAAGCCGACATCATGGTCGCGCTTGAGGGTCTCGATCTCGTCGACCACCTTTTTCGGGTCCCGGATGCGATAGTCGCGCCAGAATTTCCACTGCGAGCAGAAACTGCAGGTGAAGGGGCAGCCGCGCGCCATGTTGGGAATGGCGACCCGGACGCCGAGCGGGATATATTTGTACTTGTCCCAGGTGAGGATGCTCCAGTCCGGCTTCAGCGCATCGATGTTCTTGACCGTGGGCGCGGCAGCGGTTGCCACCACCTTGTTGTCGTCGAGATAGGCGATGCCTTTGATGGAAGCGCGTTCCGAGGGCCAGCGCCCCTCGGCGACGGCGCGGACGAAATCGACGATGATCTCTTCACCCTCGCCGCGAACGATCGCGTCAATTCAGGGCGCTTCCGGCAGCACCTGTTTATACATGAAGGTGGCATGCACCCCGCCGAGCACGGTGACGGCCTTGGGGCAAACCTCGCGCGCCATTTCCAGCACGCGTTCGGCCTTGTAGATCGAGGGGGTAATGGCCGTGGTGCCGATGATATCGGCGTCCGCCGCAAAAATCTGACGCTTCAACTCGTCATCGTCGATATTGTTGGTCATCGCATCAATGAAGCGCACATCGGTGAAGCCTGCCTGCTTCAAAGCGCCGGTAAGATAAGCGACCCAGGCCGGCGGCCAATTGCCCGCAATCTCGGCACCGCCCGAATGGAAATTGGGGTGAACGAAAAGAATGCGCATGGTTCCAGCCTCCCTGTGTCAAGTGAGATTGACAGAGGTCCGCAGGGCGCGATTTGACGAAGATCAAACTGCGCCGTGGCGGTGTGGAAGCGTTGCGAGCCTTAAGCGCGACAGTCGAGCGCTCGTGTCTCAAGGGTTTAATCGATGGTGACGATGCGTAACTGCTTTGAATCCTTGGTATAAGCGACGCAGCGGACCATCGGCGTGGGAGTCGTTGCGGCTCTCAAGGCAAGCGCGTGGGTCCGGCATTCGGAAAGAGACCGATCCACCCGCTCCCGTCGCCACCCAATGACCCGGTCGCCATCGCGCTCCAGTCGTTCCAAATCAAAGTAGCGGGCGCCATTGGGCGAGATGACGGAATCAATGAAATCACGGGTTGGCTCGGGATAAAAAACGAAGCCGACCCCCGCGAGAAGCAGGAGAACAAACACGATCGTGCTGATGACCGTCTGCATCGTGGTGATCTCAACAAGAATGGTCGCCGGATTGAACCGGTAGGGCCAGACGTGGAAGGCGGAGTGCCTCACCCGATTCATAGCGGTATCTAATTACTAAAATTGTCTCGATATGACCCCCTAGGGGCCGCTTCTCAATTGGCAAAAATTAACCATGCGGTCGGGGATGCGCCATTCCATGCGCGCCCTGCCCGAGGGCCCCTCGCTCACGACGCTGGCTCCACGCACGCTTTGAGTAGTTGCCGTCCCTAACGCGCTTTCCCGATCAGCCCTACCCATCACAATGTTGGATCAATCGCCTCAAAGCATGGGTCCAACCCATCACGGGCTGCAGGGACCATCCGGTCTCGCCCCCGTCGCATTCAGGAGCTTGAACCCGATGTCCGATACCGCCTCAATTACCTCCGGCACGTTGATCGCCGCCGATAAGGTCAATGGTACGACCGTCTATAACCTCGCCGGCGAAAAGCTCGGCAGCGTCGATGACATCATGATCGACAAGGTGAGCGGCCGCGCGATCTATGCGGTCATGTCCTTTGGCGGCTTCCTCGGCATGGGGGAAAAATTCCATCCCCTGCCCTGGTCGACCCTGAAATATGACTCTGCCAAGTCCGGCTACGTCATCAACATGGACAAGAAGGTGCTTGAGAACGCACCGGCCCATGACAGCGACGGCAAGTTTGCCTGGACCCGCGATTATGGCCGGACCGTCGACAGCTATTACGGCACCCCCAGCTATTGGATGTGAGCGGACGGCCTGCCCGTGACATCGCGGGCGGGCTCTCCCTCCGACCTCAACCCATCCTGATCCGCCTGCCTCAAAGGCGTTTCCAACCTCTCACAAGGTGCAACATGAGTACGATCCTGATCATTCTCCTCGTGGTCCTGCTGCTCGGCGGCGGGGGCGGGTATTACGGCTACAACCGCTACGGCACGACCGGGCTCGGCGGGGTTCTCGGCCTCGTCTTGGTTGTCCTGGTGGTCGTCTGGCTATTCGGCGGCGCCGGGATGCGGATGTCCTGACCACATTTTCCTGAACTCAACCCCTTACTTTCATTGGAGATTCACATGGATAAAGATCGCATCGTGGGCGCTGCCAAGCAGGCCAAGGGCGCCGGCAAAGAGGCACTCGGCAAGATCGTTGGCGACAGCAAAATGGTGGCCGAAGGCAAGCGCGACAAAATCGAAGGCACGCTGCAGAACGCCGTTGGCGGGGCCAAGGATACGGCTCGCGACGCCCTCAAGAAGTAAGCATGACCCGATTTGTCATCCGCCGGCCCCTTTTTGGGTCGGCGAATGCGCGCGTGGCCGCGAGCACGACTTGCCCCTCGCTTAAATGCCGACCTTCGGATTGGAGCCCACCATGTTCCGTGGAATTCTGCTTTACCTTCTGGGCGTGCCGATCTCAGTGATCATCTTGCTGGCGATTTTTTGGCATTGAGGCCTTTACCGAGGCCGAGCCTCGCTAGACTTGGACCGGACGGATTTTAGGCATCTCCCATTCGCGATGACCGCTCTTTCATTTTTTTGTCTGACAGCACCCTCAATCCAGATCATTGTGTGACGGCGAAGCGCATTGCGCCCCGCCCATCGAATGAGCTTTGGAAATTGCCTGATGTCCCCTGCCTGGATCACGTCGAGTGATGCCCTTCTCCATCTGCTTCTCGCCGCAGCGCTGGGTGCCGCCATCGGACTAGAGCGACGCTGGCGCGGGCATGTGGCGGGCCCCCATACCAGCGCCTTGGTCGCGGTGGGTGCGGC
>JBAWYY010000377.1:0-3332 GCA_037143285.1 Alphaproteobacteria bacterium
GGCAGGAAGCTGCGCGAGACACCAAGGTGCTCAAGATAAACAGGCAAGAGCACCAAGATGGCCGCCGCGGGTATCGGGACGCCGGTGAAGTAGTTGCCCATCCACGCCGGACGATTGGGATCCTCGCTTTGCACATTAAAGCGGGCGAGACGCAGCGCGCCGCATATGGCGAAGACCAGGACCGCGACCCAGCCGATGGGGCCCGCACCATTCATGCCCCAAAGGTATAGAACCACGACAGGGACGGCGCCAAAGGAGACGAAGTCGGCAAGACTGTCCAGTTCCGCGCCAAATTTGGTCGTGCCCTTCATCAGCCGCGCGATGCGACCGTCCATACTGTCGAGGACGCCAGCGAGCAGGATCAGATAGACCGCCAAGTCTATCTTGTCCTCGATTGCCATTCGGATCGCAGACAGGCCAGCGCAGAGTGATAGGAGCGTGATCATGTTGGGAATGAGGATGCGCAGCGGCACCGGCCGGAACCGTTTGCGCGGCGGCTCATTCTTATCGGGCGTGAAGGGCTGGAACAGCGATGTCATGACAGCACGCTATAGCCAAAATGCCACAAAGTCAGCCGACCCGCATCACGCGGGTGCCTTCCTTGGACGCGAGATCGGCGAGAACGGTTTCGCCTGCAATGGCTGTCTGTCCCTCGGCGACCAAGACCTTGGAGCCTTCAGGGAAATAGACATCGACACGCGAGCCAAAGCGGATCATGCCCATGCGGTCGCCGGGGCCAACCTGATGTCCCTCCTCCACCCAACAGACGATGCGTCGCGCAACGAGGCCGGCGATCTGCACCATGGCGAAGGTGCCCCAGGGCGATTTGAGGATGAATGAATTGCGCTCGTTGTCGTCGGAGGCTTTGTCCAGATCCGCATTAAGAAAGAGACCCGGTTTATAGGCGATCTTGGCGATCTTGGCGCTGATCGGGGCCCGGTTCACATGGCAATTGAACACCGACATGAAAATCGAAACGCGCGGCAGCGGCGTCGGCCCCATACCAAGCTCCGGCGGCGGGGCGGCATTGGTGATGAGGGAAATGCGGCCGTCAGCCGGCGCAATGACCAATCCGTCGCGGGCTGGCGTCACGCGCTTGGGATCGCGGAAGAACAGGACGCACCACACAGTGAGCGCCAGCATCGGCCAAAACAGCCAGCCGCCCCAAAACGCGATGACGAGGGTGCCAACCGCCGCAATCGCGATGAAGGGATAGCCCTCGCGGTTGATCGGCATCATTAATGTTGACTTCACGCTATCGAGTACAGACATGGGAACCTCCAGCGCGGTCAGTACCCGGTCGCAAGGCTCGGAGCAATGACACTTCATTTGATCGTGTCGTCACGCCCTGGCGCATTGCACCGCAGGGCCGGCTCATGTACGCGCGGTGGTACACGTTTTGAAGGTCGCCGCCATGACCCGCGCTTTGCGCCACGCTCTCTTCGCCGCTACCGCAGCCGCTGCCCTCACCCTGGCCGTTCCGGCTCTAAGCCAGCAGGCACCGGCGCCGTCGGCAGCACCTGCCGTGACCGCTTTTGTGGATGTGGACGAAGCGGCATGTCTCGCGACGCCGACTGGGGCCTGTCTCGCCGAACTCGCCCTGCGCGCCGGCCGCGATGAGCCCGAGGGCTGGGCAATCACGGCAGCCTTTGAGGCCTTTATTGCTGGCGATATCGATCTCGCCCAACGCGACAAATGGATGAGCCGCTACGAGGCGTGGGCCTCCAGCACGACTCTGGACGGCATTCGTGATCGGATCGTGCCGGTCAGGGCCGAGCACCTTGCCCGCAAGGGCGATTTTGCAGGCGCCTATCGGGAATTTGGACTCGACCGTGACCGGGGGGATGCGCAATCGGAACCCTCGGTGCTCATTCTCGATGAAGCCCGCGCCGGCCGGATCAAGGATGCTCTTGCCCGCGTCGACCGTCTCGTTGAGAGCGATAGCCGTGATGAGATTCGCGTCGAGATTCTCGAGCTTGCGCTGTCACGATCCCCAGGCGACGCCGATGCGGTCGCGGCGACCGTCCGGGATCGCTTCGCGCGGCGCATTGTTCAAGCCCTACAAGCGGGCGCCCGTGGCGACCTCGCCATTGGTCGGTCGATTGAAGAATGGGCCCGTGGCGCGCGCTCTAATCAGACGGCGCCGTTCGATGACCCGGAAAGTGCACGACGCGAAACCTGGGATGCCTTCCTGCGGGGTGCGATCGCCACAAATTCGCTCGCGGCATTTCGCGATGGCCTGAAGTCGCGGCCGCCCTTTACGACCTCAGCCGATGCCGAATCGGCGACGCGCCTATTGCGGCCTCTCATGCGTGAAGGCCGCGCGGAGTGGATTGCGGCCATTGGCCCCCTCTTGAAGCTCCCCGCCGACGAGACGCTCAGCCTCGACGAAGAAGTAGCGCCGATGCGCCTCCTGCCCGTCGACAAGATCTTGGCGGTTGCGGCGACAGCCTCAACCGCGGGAGCCGCGCGCCTGCCGCTCATCGATATCATCGTGGAAATGCTCGCAAGCCGTGGCGAGGTAGATGCCGCGCGCGAACTCTTCACCAATGCTGGCCGGCTTGATGATCTCAACCGCGCCCCTGCCTATGATCAGGAACGCGTTGCGGTGGTGTTCGAGGCCTTGTGGCGTGCAGTGGTCGGCAAAGGCCCACAGCCGACCATCGATGCGATGGCTGCCCGCGTCACCTCACCAGGTGCTAAAGCCTATGTGGCACGCGTTGAGACCATGCGGACGAAGCTTGCGGCGATCCTCGCCGGCAATAAGGGTGACGAGCCGGCAGATGACGAATGGGCCATCATCATGGAACTGGCCCTAGGCTCCGGCGATCTCTCGACGATGGCTAAAGTTGCCGCTGCCATGAAGGACCCGGGCTTACGCACGACGGCCTTTGTGCAGATCGTGCGCGGCATTTGGGAACGGCCGCAGCGCTAAATCGCGGCGACGCGTGACTGCACGTCCAACCGATAGTGCGATACGCCGCGGCTGAAGCTTACCCGCCTGCACCCGGGTTCGGCGCCTGGGCCCGCGGTGGCGGGTTGACGATCAATTGCGGCGGCACAGGCCCGATCAGACGCACCGGCCGACGATCCGTTTCGTTTTCCACCGCAGCACCATTCAAATCGCCTGAACCGCGCAAGTTTACAGGTTCCGGCAGCGGCGCTGCACGGACCTGGCCGTCCAGCGTGACAGTCTCGGCACTGCCCGCATTTTCACGGCGCCGGTCGACACGCGCCTGACGTTCGCTTTCCCGCCGCGCGCGTTCGCTCGCCTGGATTTCCTCACGGACGGCGCGGCGCTGGCTCTCCGGCAACGAGAGGAGGCGGGCCTG
>JBAWYY010000378.1:0-3322 GCA_037143285.1 Alphaproteobacteria bacterium
CATGTGCGCGGCAAGCATATTGGCGAGGCCGCCCACCTCGCGCCCGCCCATGGCATTGGGCTGACCGGTGAGCGAGAACGGCCCCATGCCCGGTCGACCGATGCGTCCCGTGGCAAAGTGGCAATTCAGGATGGCGCCGACCTTGTCGGTGCCCTGCGCCGATTGATTGACCCCCTGGCTGTAGAGGGTCACGACCTCAGGGGTCGCGCGGAACCAGCGGAAGAAGGTCTCGACCTCGGTGACCGTCAAGCCGCACGCGAAGGCCGTGGCTTCAACCGTTGGCGCGAGATCGCGAGCCCGGCTCAGCGCCGCCTCAAAGCCTGAGGTATGGGCATTGACATAATCGCCATCGAGCCCGCCGGTTTCAACGAGGTGCACGAGCAGGCCCGCAAAGAGGATGCCGTCCATGCCCGGCCGGATCGCCAACATCAAATCGGCATCTGCGGCGGTTGCCGTGCGGCGCGGGTCGATCACGACGATTTTCGCGCCGCGAGCCGCTTTGTTGGCGAGCATGCGCTGCCACAAGACCGGGTGGCACCACGCGGCATTGGAGCCGACGAGGACGAGAAGGTTCGCCTCATCCAGATCATCATAGGTGCCGGGCACCGTATCGGATCCGAAGCCACGGCGATGGCCGGCAACGGACGACGCCATACACAGCCTGGAATTGGTGTCGACATTGGCCGACCCCAAGAAGCCCTTCATCAGCTTGTTGGCGACGTAATAATCTTCCGTCAGCAATTGTCCCGAAAGGTAGAAGGCGAGCGCCTCCGCGCCAAAGCCGCGCGTGGTGCGCCTGATGCCCTCGGCGACTTCATCGAGCGCATCGGTCCAAGAGACCTGCGCCATGACGCCTGCGCGGTTGCGCATCATCGGGTGCCGCAGGCGCCCTTCGAGCGAGACGGTCTCACCCAGAGCTGAGCCTTTCACACAGAGCTTGCCCCGATTGGCGGGGTGCAAGGGATCACCGGCAACGGTCACAGTCCCTGCTGCGCTCGCGCTCGCGATCACGCCGCAGCCGACCCCGCAATAGGGGCAGGTGGTCGCAACCGGATTGGGGGTCGCATGAACCGTCATCACGCAGCCTCCGCCATGACGCGGCCGAACACGAGACTGTCGCGTAAGGCGCCGAGAGGACGCCCCTTTCGGATCAGGTCGAGATACCACAGCCCGTCGCTCGTCTCGCCGAACAGAACGCAGCCAACCAAGACATCGTGCTTGATGACGAGCTTGCGATAGGTGCCAAGGCCGGGGTCCCTCGCAATCACGATCTCCGTGCCCGGTCCGCCCAGAAAATCGCCAGCCGAGAAGACCGGGACGCCCGACACCTTCAAATTGGTGGAGAGAACGGTGCCGCGATAAGCGCCGGGTCGCCCGGCCAAATGCGCCGCAAGACTGCGCGCTTGCTCATAGGCGGGCTCGACCAGCCCGTAACAGACGCCGCGATGTTCCGCGCATTCGCCAAGCGCGAAAATGGAGGGGTCGCTGGTGGTGAGGCGATCATCGACCATGATCCCGCGTGTCACGGCAAGCCCGGCGTCGCGGGCGAGGTCCGCCGCAGGCCTGATGCCGACCGCCGACACCACGATATCGGCGGGCAAAACGCGGCCGTCTGCGAGCCTCACCGCCTCAACACATTCCTCACCGTCGACCTCAGCGGTATCGGACGAGAGACAAACCTCAATGCCGCGCTCTTCCAGCGCAAGCTTCAGGAGCCCGGCTGCTTCCGCATCAAGCTGGCGCTCCATCAGCCGTTCCATTAGATGGATCAGCGTCACGCGCGCGCCGGATTTCGCAAGGCCATGGGCGGCCTCAATGCCGAGAAGGCCGCCGCCGATGACGACAGCCCGCGTTGCCGGCCCTGCCGCGGTGAGCATGGCATTCACATCGTCCTGGTCGCGGAAGGTGAGCACGCCCGAGAGGTCCATGCCGGGCTTAGACAGCCGGATCGGCTGGGAGCCGGTGGCGAGCACCAGCTTGCCATAAGGCACCACAGTGCCGCCCTCGAGCGTCACGGTCTTGGCCTCGCGATCGATGCGGGTCGCCGCCTTCCCATAGGCGAGCGTCACGCCCATGGACGACCACCATTCCCGGGATTTCAGCGCGATATCAGCGGCTTCCACCTCGCCCGCGAGCAGCGACGACAAGAGCACCCGATTATAGGCAAGCTTCGGTTCTGCCCCGATCACCAGGATGGAATAGCGACCAAGCGCGCTCGCACAAAGTTCCTCGACCAGCTTTGCGGCCGCCATGCCATTGCCGATGATCACGAGAGGCTCGGACATGGGTCAGGTCGCCTCGCCAGACGGTGTGACGACACCATCAACAGGAAATGGGCAGGCTAACCGCCCCTCGGCCTGATCGGCAGCGCTGGGTGTCATCATCGCCCCCGGGCTTACGCCGCCTCGACGAATTTATGCCGCTCGTACAGGAACTTGAGCACCTGCTCGCGCGCCTTGATATAGGCGGGCGCCGAGACGAGCTCGAGCCGGTTGCGCGGGCGGGCGAGGTTCACCGACAAGATCTCGCCGATGGTCGCAGACGGCCCATTGGTCATCATGATGATCCGGTCGGACAGGAGCACGGCCTCGTCCACGTCATGGGTGATCATGATCATGGTGTTCTTCAAGGTCGCGTGGATCTGCATCACCGAGTCCTGAAGATGGGCGCGGGTCAGCGCATCGAGCGCACCAAAGGGCTCATCGAGAAGGAGGATCTTCGGCTCCATGGCGAGCGCGCGCGCAATGCCGACGCGCTGCTTCATGCCGCCCGAAATCTCGCCCGGCCGGCGCTCGGCCGCATGCACCATGTGCACGAGGTCGAGCTTGTGCATGGTCCATTCGTGCCGCTCCTTCGACGATTTGACGCCGGAGAACACCTTGTCCACGGCCATGCGGACGTTCTCGTAAACGGTTAGCCAAGGCAGCAGCGAATGGTTCTGGAACACAACCGCGCGGTCGGGACCCGGCGAGTTGACCTCGCGGTTTTCCAACAGCACCGCGCCAGACGTCACCGGCGTCAGCCCCGCGATGATGTTGAGCAGCGTCGACTTGCCGCAGCCGGAGTGACCGATGATGGCGACATATTCGCCCTCGCCGATGGAGACATTGATATCGCGCAGCACGTTATTGGTGGCTTTGCCGCGGGTGAAGGTCTTCTCGACCCCCTCGATCCGCAGGAACGCGTTTGCCTTGGCCATGATTTCGGCTCCTCAGTTGGCTGCGGTGCCGCGGGTAGCGACATTCGCCACCGCCGCGATCACGCGATCAAGGATGAAGCCGATCCCGCCGATATAGACGAGAGCGACAATGATGTCGGCGAG
>JBAWYY010000379.1:0-3321 GCA_037143285.1 Alphaproteobacteria bacterium
CGGAACTCCTGGCCGCTGCCGGCGCCGAGGTCCATCTCTACGCCACCAACATCGTCGATGAGATGCGTGAGCTTTTGGCCGACCCGCCGGCAGGTTCGATCCATTGGCATCAGCGGCCCTGGTCCATCGATGTGTTTGCCGGCGCCGCCTTCGCCATTGGCGCGATCGAGCAACACGAAGAGGCCTTGGCCTTCCGCTGCGCGGCGAAGGCTGCGGGCGTACCGGTCAATATCGTCGACAAGCCGGCGCTTTGCGATGTGCAGTTCGGCGCCATCGTCAATCGCTCGCCGCTCGTTATCGGCATCTCCACCGATGGCGCCGCCCCCGTCTTCGGCCAGGCCATTCGCGCGAAGATCGAGGCGCTCTTGCCGCAAGGGCTCAAGCGCTGGGCTGAGACCGCCAAACGCTGGCGGGCTGCCATCACCGCGCGGGCTCTCCCCTTCGCCGCTCGGCGCAGGTTCTGGGAGCTTTTTACGGCGCAGGCGCTCGCAAACCCTCAGAGCCTCCCCGACGAAGCGCTGCGTGATCGCTACCTTGCGGACGCGCAAACGCTCGCGACGACGCCGCAAGGCCGTATCGTTCTGGTCGGCGCCGGCCCGGGCGATCCTGAGCTCCTGACGCTGAAAGCGCTGCGCGCGCTCCAAGCCGCCGATGTCATTGTCCATGATGACCTGGTCAGCCCTGAGATCCTGGAACTTGCCCGGCGCGAAGCCGCCCGCATTTCAGTCGGCAAGCGCGGCCACGGGCGCGCCTGCGCGCAAGACGACATCAATCAATTGATCGTCGAGCTTGGCCAAAGCGGCAAACAGGTGGTGCGGCTCAAATCCGGCGATCCCATGATCTTTGGCCGTGCGGGAGAGGAACTTGCTGCCGCGCGTGCAGCCGGCATCGCCACCGAGGTCATCCCCGGCATTTCCAGCGCGCAAGGCGCGGCTGCGAGCCTGCAGCTTTCCCTCACCCATCGCGATCACGCGCGCCGCCTCCAATATGTCACGGGACATGCCCGCAACGGCCTTTTGCCTGATGATTTGGATTGGTCAGCGCTTGCTGACCCTAGCGCCTCCACCATCGTCTATATGCCCCGCGCCACATGGGGCGCGATGGCCGACCAGCTTCTGGCGCGTGGCGTGAACCCTGGCATGCCGGCTCTTGCCGTGATCAATGCCACGAGGGCGGACGAACAGGTGCTTCACGCAACGGTCGCAACCCTTGGCGGGATGCTTGACGCCGTAACCGACCCCGGACCGGTGCTGGTGCTCTATGGCGAGGCCTTCCGGTCGGAGCAGATGATCGGCGAGGCGCTCACCTATGCACCAAGCGCATTCCACCCGCACCGAGCAGCCGCAGCCCGTCCCTGACGTCGCCTATTCCACCGTCACGCTTTTCGCGAGATTGCGCGGCTGGTCCACGTCTGTGCCCATCACGACAGCCGTATGATAGGCGAGAAGCTGGATCGGGATCGCATAAACGAGTGGCGTAATCGACGAGGGCATGGCCGGCATCACCAAAGTCGCTTCGGTTTTGACAGCCGCGTGCCGAGCGCCCTCTTCATCGGTGATGAGAATGATGCGACCGCCGCGCGCCGCCACTTCCTGCATGTTCGAAACGGTCTTCTCGTAGATGCGATCATAGGGCGCGATCACCACCACCGGCATGGTCTCATCAACCAAGGCGATGGGCCCATGCTTCAACTCGCCAGCGGCATAACCCTCGGCATGAATGTAGGAAATTTCCTTCAGCTTCAGCGCGCCTTCGAGCGCGAGCGGATAGGAGGTGCCACGGCCGAGATAGAGCACGTCCTTCGCCTTTGAGAGCGATTTCGCCAGCGCCTCGATCTGCCCTTCCAGCGTCAGCGCCTCGTTCATCAGGCGCGGCGCCTCCATCATGGCCGTGACGAGGCGATCCTCATCTGCAGCGCCGATGAAACCACGGGCCTTGCCGGCGGCAATCGCGAGCGACAACAGGACGGTGAGCTGGCAGGTAAAGGCCTTGGTCGAAGCAACGCCAATCTCCGGTCCGCCGAGCGTCGGCATCACCACATCGCTTTCGCGCGCGATGGTCGAGGTCTGCACATTGACGACGGCAAGCACATGCTGACCGTTCTCCTTCGCATAGCGAAGCGAGGCGAGCGTATCGGCGGTTTCGCCAGACTGAGAGACCACGATCATCAGACCGCCCGGCTCCATGGGCGTCTCGCGATAGCGGAACTCCGAGGCGATATCGATATCGACCTGGATGCGCGCATAGCGCTCAAACCAATATTTCGCAGTGAGGCCAGCGAGATAGGCCGTGCCGCAAGCGGCGATGGAGATGCGCGGCAGCTTCGCCCAATCATAGGGCAAATCGACCGGCAGCCGCACCTTGCCAACAGCCATGTCGAGGTAGTGGGCCGCCGTGCGCGCCACCACTTCGGGCTGCTCATAGATCTCTTTGAGCATGAAGTGGCGATAGTTGCCCTTATCCACCAGGAAGGCGGAAGCAGACGACTGGATCATCGCCCGTTTGACGGTGCGGCCTTTTTCATCGCGGATCTCGACGCCCTTGCGGTCGAGGATCGCCCAATCGCCCTCTTCAAGATAGGACACCGAGGACGTGAAGGGTGCGAGCGCAATGGCGTCCGAGCCGAGATACATTTCGCCTTCGCCATGCCCGACCGCCAAGGGCGAGCCCTTGCGCGCGCCGATCAACAGGTTCTCATTGCCCTCGAACAGGAAGGCGAGCGCGAAGGCCCCTCGCAGCCGCGGCAACACCTTGCCCACGGCATCAGCGGGCGTAGCGCCACGCTTCAGCTCGCGGCCAACGAGATGAGCGACCGTCTCGGTGTCCGTTTGGGTCGAGAACACGATCCCATCGGCTTCAAGCTCTTCGCGCAACTCACGGAAGTTTTCGATGATGCCGTTATGGACGACGGCAACGCCATCGGAGGCGTGGGGGTGCGCATTCACCTCGTTAGGCACGCCATGGGTTGCCCAACGGGTGTGGCCGATGCCAACCGTGCCGGCGAGCGGATGGGCGCGCAGCTTCTCGTCGAGATTGCGCAGCTTGCCCTCGGCGCGCATGCGAGTGAGGACGCCGCCTTCCAGGGTCGCAACGCCGGCTGAATCGTAACCGCGATATTCCAACCGCTTCAGGCTATCGATCAGTAGCGGCGCAACGGCCTGCTTGCCCAGAATTCCGATAATGCCGCACATCGTTATTGGCTCTCCGACCGGTCGATTCGCTTGCACCATAGGTGCAAGTCTTTGATGAGCCGTTTAGGCCCGCTTGAGCCGAGGACGAAATCAAAGGCTGTGACGCAATGCGACAAGGGGGACTCATCGG
>JBAWYY010000380.1:0-3321 GCA_037143285.1 Alphaproteobacteria bacterium
CAGGCATCTCGCTGCGGCAGCGGTCGTTTGCCAGCGGGCAGCGCGGATTAAACGGGCATCCCGGCGGCGGCGAGATCGGATTGGGGATTTCCCCCTCAACCGCCTTGCGCGGACGGCCCGACATTTCCAAATCCGGCACAGCGTCCAAGAGCATCCGCGTATAGGGATGGCGCGGATTTCTGAAGAGTTCCTTAGCCGGCGCAATTTCGACCAGGCGACCGAGATACATCACCCCGATGCGCGTCGCCATATGGCGGACCACCGCGAGATTGTGGGAGATGAAGAGATAGGTAAGGCCAAACTCGTCCTGCAAATCGCGCATCAGGTTCAAGATCTGCGCCTGCACCGAGACGTCCAAGGCGGATGTCGGCTCGTCACAAACGATGAATTCCGGCCGCGACGACAAGGCTCGCGCAATGGCGACGCGCTGACGCTGTCCGCCAGAAAATTCGTGCGGATATTTGCGCCCGTCAGCCGGATCAAGCCCGACGGTTTTCAGGAGCCGGCCGACTTCCGCCTCGATCTCTTGGGCGCCCGTCATGAGCGAGAAGGCGCGGATCGGCTCGGCAATGATCCGGTCCACCCGCCAGCGCGGATTGAGCGAAGCATAGGGCGACTGGAAGATCATCTGAATGGTCTTGCGCAGATCTTTAAGCTTCGCGGGATCGCCGGTCGCCGCCATATCGACGCCCTTGATGGTCACCGAGCCGCCGGAGGGCTCAAGCAGCCCCACCACCATATTGGCGACCGTTGATTTGCCGGAGCCTGACTCCCCCACCAGCGCGAAGGTCTCACGCTTGCCGATGGTGAAGGAGACGTGCTGCACGGCTTTCAAGAAACGCTTGTCCTCGCGCTCAATCATCCTGTTAAGCCAGGGCTTAGACACATCGAAGGTGCGCGACAGATCGGTGATGGTGACGAGGGGCTCGCTCACGCGACTGTCTCCTTCTCATAGAGCCAGCAGGCGACCTGCGTCCGCTCCACATCAATCAAATCCGGCCGCTCCACCCGGCAGCGGTCGAAGACTTTCGGGCAGCGCGGGTTGAAGGCGCAGCCCGTTGGAATGGCGTTAAGCCGCGGCATGGAGCCGGGGATCTGCACGAGGCGTTCGGCCTCACTGTCCAGCGTCGGGATCGAGCCCATGAGACCGCTGGTATAGGGGTGCTTGGCGCGCTTGATCACGTCCTGCACCGGCCCGATCTCGGCGATGCGCCCGGCATACATCACGGCCACCCGGTCGGCGGTCTCCGCGATCACGCCCATATCATGGGTGATCAGCATCACGGCCGCGCCATGCTGGCTGCAGAGCCGCTTCAAAAGCCCGATGATCTGCGCCTGCACCGAGACATCGAGCGCGGTGGTCGGCTCATCCGCGATGACGAGTTCCGGCTCGGCACAAAGCGCCAGCGCCAAGACCACGCGCTGGCGCATGCCGCCGGAGAACTGATGGGGATAGGCGTCGATCCGCTTGTCGGGGGCGGGAATGCCCACTTCCGTCAAGAGGTCGATCGCACGGGCGCGAGCCTGCTGGGTGGTGAGCGAGGTATGGGTCTGGATCGTCTCGATCAGTTGCTCGCCGACCTTATAGAGCGGGTTCAGCGAGGTCAGCGGATCCTGAAACACCATGCCGATCCGCTTGCCCCTGATCTTGCGCATCTCCTCCGGCGGCAGATTGTCGATGCGCTCGCCTTTCAGAAGCACTTGCCCACCGGCAATGCGGCCCGGCGGCTCCAACAGCCCGATCACCGCCGTGCCGGTCATGGACTTGCCCGCACCCGATTCCCCCACCACGCCCAGCACTTCACCTGGCGCGATATCGAAGGAAATGCGGTCGACCGCGGTCAAGAGCCCGCGCCGCGTTGGAAACTCGACCACGAGATCGCGGACGGAAAGGATCGGGGTGGTCATCGACGGGAGGCCTGTCTGTCTGAACGCATGCGGCGGGGGAAACCCTGGTCCATCACGCTTACCTCAATTTCGGATTGATGGCGTCGCGCAACCAATCCCCCAACAGATTGATCGAGAGCGCGAGCAACACCAAGGTGAGCGCCGGAAAGGCGAGGATCCACCATTCGCCGGAGAACAAATATTGTTGGCCGAACCGGATCAAGGTGCCAAGCGAGGGCTGGGTCGCGGGCACGCCGACGCCGAGATAGGAAAGCGTTGCCTCCTCAATCACCGCCAGCGCGAGATTGATGGTGGCGATCACCAGGACCGGCCCGGTCACATTGGGCAGAACATGGCGCGCCATGATGAGCAGCGGCGAGCGGCCCATCACGCGGGCGGCCTGCACATATTCCTTGTTGCGCTCGACCATGGTGGAGCCACGAACCGTGCGCGCATATTGCGCCCAATTCGAGAGCCCAATCGCCACGATCAGCACCCAGATCGCCATTTTCTCGTGATAGGCCGCAGGGATCAGCCCGCGCGCCACCCCAAAGAACAAAAGCGCGATCAAGATCGCCGGAAACGACAGCTGAATATCGGCCACCCGCATGATGAAGGCATCGATGCGGCCGCCGAGATAGCCGGAAATAAGCCCGAGGCTAACCCCCATGGCCACCGAGAAAGCGACGGAGGCAAAGCCGACGAAGAGCGAAACGCGCGAGCCATAGAGAATGGCGGAGAAGAGATCGCGGCCCTGATCATCCGACCCGAGCCAGAAGGTGGCGTTCGACCCCATGCCGGTCTCGCCGGGCTTTGCATAGGCATCCAGTAGGTTCAAGGCCGTTGGATTAAACGCCTCCTGCGGCGCAATCACGCCGGCAAGGGCCGCAGCCCCGATCATGATCACCGCCAAAATGGCAGCAATAATCGCCACCGGCGAATGCCGGAACGACCAGGCAAGATCAGAGTCCCAGGCCCGCACAAGCCGGGTCTTAAAAGTCACGGACGGCGTTGTCGTGCTCATGATCCCTCCTCAATGCGCTTTCGCGGGACCCGACCCGCGCAGCCGCGGATCAAGCGCGAAATAGGTGAGATCGACGCAAAGATTGGTGACGACGAAGACGAGCGCCACAAACATCAGATAGGCGGCCATAACGGGTATATCGACGAATTGAACGGCTTGGACGAAAAGCGCCCCAAGGCCCGGCCATTGGAACACGCTCTCGGTCACGATGGCGAAGGCAATGACAGACCCCAATTGCAGGCCGGCAATGGTGGTGACGGGGATCATGGTGTTGCGCAGCGCATGACGAAAATGGATGCGCCCCTCGGGCACCCCACGGGCGCGGGCAAATTTCACATAGTCCGAACGCAGCGTCTCCAGCATTTCCGCCCGCACCAGCCGCATGATCAAGGTGAGCTGGAAAAAGCCGA
>JBAWYY010000381.1:0-3319 GCA_037143285.1 Alphaproteobacteria bacterium
ATGGCTGAATTGATCGCCCCGGACCGGCTCGATTCGCCGGATCTGCGGGCGTCCTGGGACGCCGGTTTTGCCTTTCGCGAGGTGCAGCAGCAAAATCAGCAGGCGCAGCAGCGCGCACAAGTGCAAGGCCCGCCAGCCCCGCAACAGGCGGGTGCGCAAGCGATGCCGGCCGGGCCGCCCCCAGCTTCGCCGCAGGCCTCCGGCCCCCAAGGCCCGAACCAGCCCCAAGGCCCAACCCAGCCGCAAGTATCAGCCCAGCCCCCTGCCCCGCCGCAACCACCCGCCCCGCCCAATGCGGTGGAGACGACGGTTCGCAGCGAACTTGCCGCCCGCTTTGCCCGCGCGGTGGAAGCCCCGATCGGCTTTCGCGAGCGGCTGGTCTGGTTCTGGTCCAACCATTTCGGCATTTCCATGGACAAGGGCGGCACGGTGCGCCCCATGGCCGGCGCTTATGAGCGCGAGGCGATCCGCCCCTTCGTCACCGGCCGCTTTGGCGACATGTTGCGGGCCGCCACCCGCCACCCGGCCATGCTGGTTTATCTCGACAATACCCGCTCCATCGGGCCGGGCTCCCAAGCGGGCCTGCGTCAGCAGCGCGGCCTGAACGAGAACCTCGCTCGCGAGCTCTTGGAACTGCACACCCTCGGCGTTCGCTCGGTCTATAGCCAGGCCGATGTGACGACGGTTGCGACCATCCTCACCGGCTGGACCATGGCCCAGGGCAACGAGCCCGACCCCGTCGCCTTCCGCTTCCGCTTCGACCCGCGACTGCACGAGCCCGGCGAGAAAAAGGTGCTGGGCAAGACCTATCGCGAGGGCGAAGAGGGTGGCCTGGCGCTCCTCAATGATCTCGCGCGCCACCCCGCAACCGCCAAGCATCTCGCAACCAAACTGGCGATCCACTTTGTTGCCGATAATCCGCCGCCGAGCCTGATTGCCAAGCTCGAGCGCGCCTTCATGGCAAGCAGCGGCGATCTCCTGGCGGTGTCGCGTGCGCTGGTGGACGCGCCGGAAGCCTGGGATGCAGCGCCCACGAAGCTTAAGCCCCCGGTGGAATGGCTCACCCATATCCATCGCGCCTTGGCGCTGCCGCCCGAATGGGGCCGCATGCAGCGCGCGCTGACCGTCATGGGTCAGCCCACTTGGCGCGTCCCCTCGCCGAAGGGCTATCCGGACGACAATGCACCTTGGATGGACGGGCTCGTCCAGCGCCTTGATGTGGCAAACCTCATGGTGCGCGCGGCTCGCCCGCCCCTGCCGCCGGTGGAGCTTGCCTATCACCTGCTGGGCCCCACGAGTTCGCCTGAGACGCGGGAAGCCGTGCGCCGCGCCGAAACGCCGCAGCAGGCCCTGATGATCGCCCTCCTTGCTCCTGAAACCCTGCGCCGGTGATCCCATGAGCTGCGAAGACTTTTCCCCCACTCGCCGCGCGCTGTTAGGCGCCGCCGGCACCTTTGTGGCCTGGACTGCCATGCCGAAACTGGCGCAGGCCGCGGGCAAAGACCCGCGCCTTCTCGTGGTCGTGCTGCGCGGTGGGCTTGATGGCCTCTCCATGGTGGCGCCCGTGGGCGACCCCGCCTATGTCGGCCATCGCGGTGTCATTGCGCTCTCCCCCCTTGGCGAGAAGCCGGCGCTGACCCTGGACGGGTTCTTCGCCCTCCACCCCGCCATGCCGGCGCTGCATCAGATGTATCGCGACAAGCAGGCGCTCTTCGTCCATGCCGCCGCAACCTCCTATCGGGAGCGCTCGCATTTCGATGGGCAGGACATGCTGGAAAGCGGCATGGACCGCCCCGGCTTCCACGAAACCGGCTGGCTGAACCGAACGCTTGAGATCCTCACCCCCGGCGAAGCCGTGGGACGGCGCAGCGCCTTCGGCGTCGGTCCGCTGGTGCCTTTGGTGGCACGCGGCAAAGCACCCGTCATGGCCTGGCAGCCCCAGAGCATGCCGCCGGCGGGCGATGATCTCACCAATCGCATGATGCAGCTTTACCGCCACCTCGACCCCGCGCTGGCCGATGTTCTCGCCCGTCGCATGGACCCGGATTCCATGAAGGTCGCGGGCGAAGGCGCGCGCCGGCAGGCGGCCTATGTGTCGCAGGCGCTCCTTGGCGCTGCCACCATGCTCGCCAAACCCGATGGCCCGCGCGTCGGCGCGCTGGCGCTTGATGGCTTCGACACCCATGCCAATGAGGGCGGCGCCACCGGGCCGCTCGCCCAAAGGCTCAACGCCATCGACGAGGCGCTGGTGCAGGTGAAAGCGACCATGGGGCCGGCCTGGGCCGAGACCATCATTGTTTTGATCACCGAATTTGGCCGCACGGTCCGCATTAACGGCACCCAGGGCACCGACCATGGCACGGCCACTGCCGCAACCCTCGTGGGGGGTGCTGTGAAGGGCGGGCGCGTGCTCGCCGACTGGCCGGGCCTTGCGATCCCGAACCTGCACGAGGGCCGCGACCTCAAACCCACCACCGACCTGCGGGCGATCCTCAAGGGCGTGCTGCGCGACCATCTGGGCGCTGACGCCCGCCGCATGGCCGAAAGCGTCTTTCCCGGCTCCATAGCGGTGAAGCCGACCGACGGCTTGGTGGTCTAGCAATTCAGCCCTGAGCCACCGGCCGCCAAGCCATGTCCACATGGCCGGCAAGCGCCGCGACGCGCTCGGTCCAGGCCTTCACACGGGGGAAGGCCGCAAGGTCGAAATCTGCTTCATCGGCCACATGGGTGTTCGCATAGAGCGCGATGTCGGCAAGTGTGAAGGTCTCGCCCGCAATGAAGGGCGTCGCGCCAAGCTGGGATTCCATCCGCGAGAGCGCGTGCCAGCCTTGCTCCATCCACTCATCAATCAGGTCGCGCTTCAGATCGCGCCCGCCCGGCACCAACGCCATCCAGAACCGCCCGATGCCGATGGAGGGATGGTGCTGGTTCTGCTCGAAGAACATCCACTGCAACATGCGCGCGCGGTCGAAGCGCTCTTTCGGCACGAGCCGCGTGCCCTCGCCGAGATAGAGCAGGATCGCATTGGATTCGGTCAGCACATGGCCGTCGGGCAGTTGCAGCACGGGCACCCGGCCTGCGGGGTTCATCGCCAGGAATTCAGGCGTGCGCGCCTCGCCTTTCAGCGTGTCGATATCGACGAGCTCGAAGGGCATGGCGAGATGGGCGAGCGCCAAGCGAACCTTGTAGCAATTCGCCGAGCGCTGCATCGCATAGAGTCTGAGAACCATGGGAGGCTTCTAGGACGTAAACTCATAAAGGGTGAGCGTTTTGATGGGCTTCGGGAGTAACAATAACCGGAAACGGCCCGATGCCTTGG
>JBAWYY010000382.1:0-3313 GCA_037143285.1 Alphaproteobacteria bacterium
ACATTCGGCCATGCCGCGATTGATCGCCTTCACAAGGCCGCGCACGGCATTGGGCATATCGCGCACCATCTTCTGCGACACCATCACGCCGTTGGAATAGAGGTCGAGGCCGTGTTCTGAGAAGAAGAACCAGCGGAAATCGGTCTCGGGGTTCAGGCGCTGACCGATGATGTTCATCCAAGCCGTGACCGAGAAGACAGCCGTGATATCGACCTGGCCCGAAATCAGCATTTGCTCCTGCAACTGCGGCGCCATATTGATCACCTCGACCTTGGTGGGGTCGAGGCCATTGCGGCGTGCAAGCACCGGGAACAGACGAAGCGAGGCAGAGCCTGCAGGCGAACCGAGCTTCTTGCCCGCGATATCCGAGATCTTGGTGATGCCGGAATTGGCGCGGGTGACGAGCGCGAAGGGCGCCGCGTTATAGATCATATAGACCATGGGCGGCTGTTCGCCCGGGCGCTGGGCTGCGACCTGAATGATCGCGTTGATGTCGCCGAAGCCCGCATCGTGGGAGCCCGCGACGATGCGGTTCACGGTGACCGGCGATCCCTCGCCCTGGTCGATGGTGACGTTCAGCCCTTCCTCGCGGAAATAGCCCTTTTGCAGGGCGACGAAATACCAGGCGTGGATGCCCTGGTAGCGCCAGTCCAGCGTAAAGCGGACGGGGATGAGGCTTTGGGCGATGGCCGGGGCCGCGAGAGTGGAGGCGCCAGCGGCGAGAAGCGTGCGACGGTCGAGCATGGGGGAGTTCCGTTGGGTTCGAAGATCAGCCGCCGACGGCGATGTCGCCGCCCTTGCGATGGGCCCAGCCCGTGACGCGATATTCCACCAGCGAGAACAGCACGTAGAGGCCAACGCCGAGGAAGGCGAGGACGAAGAGGCCCGCAAAGACCAGCGGCACGTTGAAGGTCGATGAAGCGATCATCATCATGTTGCCGATGCCGCGATTGGAGGCGACGGTTTCGGCGATCACCGAGCCGACGAAGGCGAGCGTGATCGACACCTTCAGCGAGGCGAAGAAATAGGGCATGGCGCGGGGCAGCCCGACATTCCAGAGAATGTCGAATTTCGAGGCCTTCAACGTCTTCATCACGTCTTCAAGTTCAGGCTCCACCGTCGCAATCCCCGTCGCCACGTTCACGACGATGGGGAAGATGCAGATGATGGCGGCTGTCATGATGGCAGGCACGGTGCCGGCGCCGAACCAAAGCACGAAGATCGGCACCACCGCGACCTTCGGAATGGATGAGAAGCCGACGAGGAGCGGATAGGCGGTGTCATAGGGCAATTTCGACGAGCCGATGCCAACCCCGATGACGACGCCAATGACCACGCCGATGCCGAAGCCGATGAGGGTGGTGTAGAGCGTCTGATAGGTATGCGGCCATATGGCCGGGAAACGCTGCCAGAGCGTCACCATGATTTCGCTCGGGCGCGGCAGCACGATGTCGGAAATGCCGAACATCAGGCAGGCCAGTTCCCAGAACACGAAGACCCCGATGATCAGGGCGGTCGACGCCGCGCGTTCGCGGACAACTTCCATCACGCGTTCCATGTCAGTGGCCTCCTGCTTTGACGATGCCGGTGCCGCCGCGCGCTTCCACGATCAGGGTGCGCAGCGATTGATTGAGCGCGACGAAATCAGGCTCAAAGGTGAGGTCGATGGTGCGCGGGCGAGCGAAGGGCACCACTTCGTCGGTGAGGATGCGGCCGGGGCGGGCGCTCATCACGCAGATGCGGTTGGCGAGGAAGGCCGCTTCTTTCAGGTCGTGGGTGACAAGAAGGACGGTGGTCTTCTTGGCGATCCAGAGGTCCTGCATGATCCCCCAGAGCTCTTCGCGGGTGAATTGGTCGAGCGCGCCGAAGGGCTCATCAAGGAGCAGGAGATCGGGTTCGTGGACAAGCGCGCGGCAAAGATTGGCGCGCTGCATCATGCCCCCCGACAATTGCCAGGGATATTTGTCGCCGAAGCCGCCGAGGCCGACCTGTTCGAGGAGCGCATCCACGCGATCGCGGAACTCGGTCTTGCGCTTGGAGCGAAACTCCTGCCGGAACGGCGGCACGATTTTCAGCGGCATCATCACATTGTCGCGGATGGTGAGCCAGGGCAGCAGCGTCGGGTTCTGATAGGCCATGCCGATGCGGACGGGTTCAGCACCCACTTCGCGGCCGGCGACATAGACATAGCCGGTGGAGGGCTTGAGGAGATCGCCGACGAGCTTCAAGAGCGTCGACTTGCCGCAGCCCGAGGGACCGACGAGGGCCACGAAATCCCCCTCGGGGATTTTCAGGCTGGTGGGCGAGAGCGCCTGCACCTTCTTGGCGCCGCGACCGAAGGTGACGGAGACGCCGTCAAACTCGATATAGGGCTTGCCCGCCGGGATAGGGGAATTGCCCAAGTTTTGGGCAACTGACTTCGGTTCGATCTTGGCGAGTGCAGCTTGCATGCGATCCGTCCGCTAGAGCATCGTGGTTCCCCTGATGCTCGCAAGAGCGATGCCAAGGCGCTGAGGCATTTTGACCTCGCGTCTTGGCCGGATCGAAAGCGCCAAAAAGCGGCGGATAGGCCGCTTAGCCGATGAGGTGGCGCAGGCTCTTGTCGGCGTTTTTCACCACGGCCTGCGGCATGGCCTGCACCGTGTGCACCGAGCGCCCATGGCCCTTAGCGCCGGTCACAAGCGCGCGGTCCTTTTGGACGAACCGGCCGCGCACCAGGGTATGCACCGGTATCCCGGTAACGCTGACGCCTTCAAAGGGCGTGACCTTGCCGCGCGAGTGGAGCGCTTCCGCCCGGATCGTCTCGGTGCGCGCCATATCAACAATGGCGATATCGGCGTCAGCGCCCGGCGCGATGCGGCCCTTCACCGGCCAGAGGCCAAAGCGCTTGGCGGGATTTTCGGCGGAAAAGCGCACATAGTCCTCAAGCGACATGCGGCCCTTGCTCACCTCGTTCAGCATCAGCGGCATTTGGGTCTCAACGCCCGGAAAACCGCAATCTGCCTCCCAAATGATCGCTTTTTGCTTCTCTTCCGGCGTATGGGGCGCGTGATCGGTCTCGATCAGATCGACCGTTCCATCCTTCAGCGCCGCCCAAATCGCCTCAGAATCGGAGGCTTCACGCACCGGCGGATTGACGCGGATGATGGACCCGAGCCGCTCATAGTCACGGCTATCGAGCAAGAGGTAGCAGGGGCAGGTGCCGCCTGTGATATCGACCCCGCGCGCCTTAGCGTCACGCAAAGGTCCAAGCTCAAGCGCTGAGGAAATATGCAGCACATGGACGCGGGCACCGGTCCATTCCGCCAGGATC
>JBAWYY010000383.1:0-3301 GCA_037143285.1 Alphaproteobacteria bacterium
CCACTTCAACCAGGAACGCTCACTCACCAGCAGACAAACATTCAAGGATCGACGCGCCGCTGCTCTTGCCGAGTGGCATCAACTGGGCGTTGCCTGACGAATGCCGGGGTAGGGGCCTTTTCTGAGACTATTTTGGTTAGTCTGACAGCACCCATGAAACGGTTCGGTTTTGTTGAAACGGTTTGGGACGATTTCGCGGCTGGGATCCGGCGGAGTCGCGTTCAGGCAATGCGCGCTTTTCGGTGTCGACAGAGGCACCTCGACCACGTGTTCGTGATGAGGCAACGTCAGATCCGCTCAAGCCCAATCGGCCGGCGTTGTATGAAGAGTGCGACACTCTTCGATTCTTTAGCCGCAGTCCTCATCCCTGCCTGCGCAGGAAGCCCGTGATGGTCACAGCGCGCCAAAGGCCCGCCATATGAAAGGGATCTGCGCGATTGAAGGCCTCAACGGCTTGCCGATCATTGGCTTCCACCAAGAACAGGCTGCCAATCATCGTTGAGCCATCATCGGCAAGGAGGGGGCCGGACATCACAATCCGCAGGCCGAAGGGACTGGTATCAGCGAGAAACGCCTTATGCGCATCGTAGTTCGCGAGCCGCGTTGGCAGCGCATCAGCGTGATCAAGCGCATGGATCGCAAAGAGCTTTGAGGTCATGACACAATTCCAAAATCGGTGAGAAACCGGTCGATCGCCCTCTCCACCACCGGCATGACATCGTCCGGGGTCGGCAGGTGGTAGATGTGGCGACGGATGCCGAGATAGACGATGCCGCCATGGAGGTTCCAGAGATCTTCCATTTCGGGCCGGCGCGGTCCATGGGCCGCCTTGCCCACTTCATGCATCAGCGGCGTCAGCAAGACGTCGCGCACATGCTCGAGGTAACGCCGGTTCAACTGTTCTCCAGCAAGCCCGGCCCACATGAAAATGCGCATCCATTCATAGGTGAAGATCGCGGTCGTGTACTCACGATAAAACCTCAGCATCCGGACCTTGAGCGGCAAAGTCTGATCGACCAGCAATGGCGGCCATGTCGGCGACATGCGGTCGAGATAGACGCGTTCGAACGCGGCCTCTAAGAGCTCGGTTTTGCTTGCGAAATATTGATAGAGCAGGGCCTGTGTTATGCCTGCGCGCTTGGCGAGGTCGCGCGTTGTGCCCGAGAGGCCGGCTTCGGCAAAGTAACAGACCGCAGCATCGATGATTTGCTCGCGGCGGGCCTGAGGCGCAAGCCGCCGACCGGCGAGGCGAGTAACGCTTGTGCCATCCACGCCCCGTCCTCCCTCATCACTGCGGACTTGTGCCGCCTGAATTCACTTGACGCGGAACCGACGTCTCGTTGATCATTTGACTAATAACGATAGAGGAGGGGTGATGAGGCGACAAGCCCACACCCGCCCACATGAGGAGACGTTGCATGAAGTGGCCGGCGATGGGCTATGCCCGCGTCGAGAGCCTCGACGAACTCTGGCACGCGCTAGAGACCGGCGGGGCAGACGCGCAAATCATAGCAGGCGGTCAAAGCCTGCTCGCGACCCTAGCCTTTCGCTTATCCGAGCCCTCGACCCTCATCGACATCACGCGCATCGCGGCGCTGAAGGGCATTGCGGTTCGCGATGGCGTGCTGAGCATTGGCGCCCTGGAGCGCCATGTCGATATCGGTCGCTCCGAAGTCGTTCGGGTTGCAGCGCCCATGCTCGCAGAAGCAGTACCCTTGATCGCGCATCCTGCGATCCGAAACCGCGGCACGCTCGGCGGCAGCCTCGCGCTCGCTGACCCCGCAGCCGAATATCCGGCCTGCGCGGTGGCCCTTGGCGCCACAGTCGTGATTGCGTCTCGCAAGGGGATGCGTCGTGTATCGGCCGAGGACTTCTTTCGCGGTCTGTTTGAGACGGCGCTTGAGCCGGGCGAGATCGTCGCAGCCCTTGAGGTGCCGGTGGCCAAAGCGTCGAGCCGGCAGGCGATCCTTGAGGTCACCCGCCGCTCCGGTGACTATGCCATGGCGGGCCTCGCCTGCGCCCTCGAAATGGCACGGGATGGCCGGGTAGAAAGCGCACGCCTCGTCTATTTCGGCGTCGGCACCAAACCGATCTCAGCGGTCGGTACGGCGGCGAAATTGGTCGGCGCGCCTCTTGGCGGCGAGACGATCGCGGCCGCTGTTGCGACCCTCGACGCCGAACTTGACCCGCCTACCGACCTTCACGGCGGCCCCGACTTTAAACGGCAGCTTGCCCGCGTGCTCACCACTCGTGCGCTGAACCGCTGCCTCACGTCTTTGGAACAAGCCGCATGAACCATCGCATCGAAGTGACCCTCACGGTCAATGGCGAGCGTGTGACGCGATCAGTCGAAGCGCGTCGGCATCTCATTGATTTTCTGCGTCTCGATCTCGGTCTGACCGGGTCTCATACTGGCTGCGAACATGGCGTCTGCGGCGCCTGCACGGTCATGGTCGATGGTGACGCGGTGCGCGGCTGTCTGGTACTGGCAGCGAGCCTCGATGGCGCAAAGGTTGAGACCATTGAGGGTCTGTCTGATTCAGGCGTCATTCGCGACCTTCAGGATGCGTTCGTTGCCCGCAATGCCGCCCAATGCGGCTTTTGCACCCCGGGCATGCTGGTTTCGGCCGCCGATCTTCTAGCCCATCATCGCCATGCGGATCGCGCCGAGATCCGCGAACATCTCTCAGGCAATTACTGCCGTTGCACAGGTTATCAAGCCATTGTCGATGCGGTGGAAGACGTTGTGCGAGCCCGCGCAGGGGAGGCTGCCCGATGAACGAGATCGTGACCCCGCGCTCGCTAGGCCTCTCGCGCGAGGATCTGCCCAATAGCTACATCGGTCGATCCGTGCCGCGCCCCAATGCACGCAAGCTCGTCGAGGGCCGTGCAACCTATACCGATGATGTGACGCCGCCGCGGCTGGTTCATGCGGCCTTCTTGCGCTCGCCCTATCCCCATGCGCGGATCGTCTCCATTGGTGTCGATGCGGCGCTGAAAGTGCCTGGCGTCTTACGCGTCTTCACGGGCGCCGATCTCGCCGAGGTTTGCGATCCCTGGGTGGCGGTCCTCGCCCATTTGAAGGGCATGAAATCAGCCCCGCAATATCCGCTGCCGCTCACCCGCGCCACGTGGCAAGGCGAAGCGATCGTAGCGGTGGTCGCCGATAGCCGGGCGGCGGCCGAGGATGGCGTTGCAGCGATCGAGGTCGAGTTCGAGCCTTTGCCGACCCAGGTCGATATGGAAACCGCGCTAGAGCCGGGTGCGGTTCTGGTTCAGCCGGAACTCGGCGATAATCTCG
>JBAWYY010000384.1:0-3297 GCA_037143285.1 Alphaproteobacteria bacterium
GATGACGCTAATCCGTCGCGTATGGACCCCAGCGAGATCGAGGATCTCGAACATACCCTTGGGATGTTGGCGGCTTGCCGGAATTTCGCCGGCGAAATGGCCATGAACGAACTCACCACGCGCATCCACACCGACGTTCAGACGTTCCTCGACCATACAACCACCAGCATCCTCGACTCCCTGCGCAACGCGCCGGATGTTGATCGCGGCTTGAAAATTGCCCAGATCGAGGCCGCACTTCGCTTTAGCGCGAAGGTCTTTGGGCCGAGCTATGCGCAGCTCCTGCAGAAGGCTGCCGATGTGGCAATCTTAAGCAGCAAAGCGCCACAGCGCTAAATCTGTTTCCAAAGGCCCTGGGACCACCCCGGGTGATCCCCAGCGTTGCTTCGGTTCTGCCGCTCGTCTAATCCATGGTCCTCGCCCGTGTCGCTATGTCCGCTTTGCGGGTGAGCGTTCGTGCTTTAACTGGCGGGTCGGCTGAAAAGCTGCCTCGGAATGGATCATGACGGTCTGGATCGTCTTCGCGGTAATGACCGCCGCTGCTATCTTTGCGGTGCTTGTGCCGCTTTCTCGTCGCGCTGTGTCAACCGGCGGCAGCGACCTTGCGGTGTACAAAGATCAACTCGCTGAGGTCGAACGCGACTTCGCCAACGGTCTGATTGGTGCAGCCGAAGCCGAGGCCGCACGCATCGAAGTGTCACGCCGGCTTCTCGCTGCGGCGGCCGTCGCTGCTTCCAATAACAGTGATGGCCAAGCGCGTCGGCGCCGGATCGCCGCCATCGGCGCAATCATCGTCGTCCCGGCCATTGCTTTTGGGGTCTATGGGCTGCGCGGCAACCCGGATCTCCCCGGCCAGCCCTTGGCTGAACGCCTGCGCCAAGCGCCGGACGGCCAGCAAGTCACTCAGCTCATCTCGCGCATTGAAACGCATCTCGCCGCCAATCCCGAAGATGGTCGGGGCTGGGAAGTGCTGGCTCCGGTTTATATGCAAATGGGCCGCTATGCCGATGCCGTCCGTGCCCGCGCCAATGCGCTTCGTATTCTCGGTGTCGATGCTGATCGCGAAGCCGATCTTGCTGAAGCAATGACGTCGCTGGCGCAGGGTGTGGTGACGGCGGAGGCGAAGGCAGGTTTCTTTCGTGCCTTGGCCCGCGATCCCGGACACCCCAAAGCCGTCTTCTTCATCGGCCTTGCGGCCGAGCAGGACGGCAAGCCGGCGGATGCCTTAAAAATATGGTCGGATCTCTTAGCCGGCTCCCCCGCCGGCGCCCCCTGGATCGATCTCCTGCGCACCGAGATCACGAGGCTTGGCGGCACACCGCCTCAGCCGACGCAACCAACGCCTCCCGCGTCAGGTCCCGGCAGTGCCGCCGGCAATGCCATTGCCGCTTTGCCGCCCACCGAGCAAATGCAGATGATCCGCGGCATGGTCGAGGGGCTCGCGGCGCGGCTTGCGACCGACGGAAGCGATTTCGAGGGCTGGATGCGGCTCATTCGGGCTCAGGTCGTCCTCGGCGAAACCGATAAGGCGCGCGCGGCGCTCAGCGAAGCCCGCCGTCTTTTCGCCCAGGATGCGGAGAAGATTGATCGGCTCGCGGGCCTTGCTCGCGATCTTGGGTTTGGAGGTTGATGTGACCCGCAAACAGCGGCGACTAACCCTCATCGGCGTGGCCGGTTCCGTGCTGTTTATCGCCACGGGCCTCGTCCTCTATGCCCTCTCAGGATCCATCACCCTTTTCAATTCGCCATCAGATGTGGTCGCGCGCGGCGTTCAGCCGGGAACAAGGCTTCGGCTCGGCGGCCTTGTGGAAGCCGGCTCTTTGACCCGCGGCGAGAACATGAATGTCACCTTCTCGGTGACTGATGGACGTGCCACCATGCCGGTGTCCTATACCGGCATCCTGCCGGACCTCTTCCGCGAGGGACAGGGCGTGCTGGCCGAAGGCGTGCTTGAGGCGGGCGGCCGGTTTCGCGCCGACAGCGTTCTTGCCCGGCACGATGAGAATTACATGCCGAAGGAAGTGGCCGACAGTTTGAAGAAGCACGGTCAGTGGAAGCCTGGCGATCCCGCGCCTAACCCCAATACGGCCCAGCGGACTGGAGTGCGCCCGTGATATCGCCTGAGATCGGTCACTATGCCCTGGTGCTAGCGCTGGCCCTCGCACTCATCCAATCCGTCGTGCCGATATGGGGCGCCAAAACCCGCGACGATGTCTTGATGGGTACGGCCGCCCCGGTGGCACTTGGCCAATTCTTCTTCGTCGCCATTGCCTATGGCGTTCTCACCCACGCCTATCTCGTCTCGGATTTCTCGGTCGAGAATGTTTTACAGAACAGCCACTCCACTAAGCCCTTGATTTATAAAATCTCCGGCGTTTGGGGCAATCACGAGGGCTCCATGCTCTTGTGGGTGCAAATCCTTGTGCTGTTCTCAGCCCTCGTGGTGCTGTTCGGGCGCAACCTGCCTCTGTCTTTGAAGGCGACTGTGCTCGCGGTCCAAGGCTGGATCACCGCCGCCTTTTTGCTCTTCGTGTTGAAAACCTCGAACCCTTTCAACCGGATCATTCCAGCACCCTTCGAAGGCCGCGATCTCAATCCGCTGTTGCAGGACCCCGGTCTCGCGATCCATCCGCCGCTCCTCTATATCGGCTATGTCGGCTTCTCCATGTCGTTTGCCTTCGCGGTGGCGGCCCTCATCGAGGGACGCATTGATGCCGCCTGGGCGCGCTGGGTGCGGCCCTGGACCTTGGCCGCCTGGATATTCCTCACCGCCGGCATCTCCATGGGCTCGTTCTGGGCCTATTACGAGCTCGGCTGGGGCGGGTGGTGGTTTTGGGACCCCGTCGAAAACGCCTCCCTCATGCCGTGGCTTGCGGGCACGGCCCTTCTCCACTCCGCGATCGTTATGGAAAAACGCGAGGCGCTGAAGGTCTGGACCGTGCTGCTCGCGATCCTCACTTTTTCGCTTTCGCTGCTCGGCACATTCCTCGTGCGCTCAGGCGTTCTCACTTCTGTGCACGCCTTTGCCGTTGATCCCGAGCGGGGCGTCTTCATCTTGGCGATCCTGGTTCTGTTCATTGGCGGGTCGCTCGGCCTCTATGCGTGGCGCGCCGGCACGTTGAAACAGGGCGGGCTATTTGCCCCCGTCTCTCGCGAAGGGGCTTTGGTCCTCAACAACCTGTTTTTGACCACATCCTGCGCCGCCGTCTTTGTCGGCACGCTTTATCCTCTCGCGCTGGAAATGGTGACGGGCGAGAAAATCTCGGTCGGCCCCCCGTTTTTCAACTGGACCTTTGG
>JBAWYY010000385.1:0-3286 GCA_037143285.1 Alphaproteobacteria bacterium
GGCGAGCGCGTCATTGTCGGGGGCAGGGATCTCGCCCACGAGTTTCGCGCCAATGGTGACATATTCGGCCACCCGGGTTTCGGCATTATAGCGGGCGGCAAGGTCTACGAGCGCCTTCGGCGTGCCAGCGCCCTCCGCAAAGGCGCCGGACATTTGCAGGCGAACGGCGAGCTTGCGCTCCAGATCGATATAGGCAGCTTCGGTTAGGCCGTTCTGACGCAGCACTTCCTGGAAGTTGGCGCGATCAAACTGGCCGGTAATGCCCCGGAAGGCGGGCGCTGTGGTGATGCGGGTGCGGATCGTCTCATCATCAATGCCGAGGCCGAATTCACGGCCGCGCTCGTCGAGTGTTGCTTCGGTGATGAGGCGCTGCAGCACGCGATTGTCGATCCCAAGGAGGCGGGCCTGTTCCGGCGTGATGCCGCGACCGATCTCGCGGCCGGCATTCTGGATCTCGCGATTGAACAGCTGCTGGAACTGCGCGACCGAGATTTGGGTGCGTCCGACGGTTGCCAGCGTGGACGTCGTGCCGCCCCGGAAGATGTCGCCGATGCCCCAGACCGCGAAGCTGAGGACCAAGAGGCCCATCAACGCGACCAGGAGAAGGCGAAGAATGCCGGTTTCAAAGGCTTTGCGGATGCCGGTCAACATGGGTGCGTCGGTCTCACTTCAAACGGGGCAAATCGCCCAAAAAAGTCGGCGGAGCATAGTGATGCCGCGCGCCTTGGACAAGGTTGGCGAGTAGCCGGTGAGAGCAGGGGAAAAAGGCCGCGAAATTGGGGCTGAACTGGTGTTGCGTGCCGTCTTTTGTTAGTCAACCGCCGAATGACGACGGAGTATGATGTGATGACGCGTCCCTTGGTGGCTGGAAACTGGAAGATGAACGGGCTGCGCGCGTCGCTTGCCGAGCTCGCGGCGATCGGCAGCGGTTATGATGCAGCGCTCCGTGCCAAGGTTGACCTGATGATCTGCCCGCCGGCAACGCTGCTTTATCCTGCTTCAGTGGCGGCCCTTGGTTCGCGACTCGCCATTGGCGCGCAGGATTGCCATACCGCCGTCTCTGGCGCCCATACCGGCGATCTCTCGGCTGAGATGGTGGCTGATACCGGCGCGAGTGCCGTCATCGTCGGCCATTCCGAGCGGCGCACCGATCATAGCGAAACCGACGCGCTGGTGCGCGCGAAGGCTGAAGCCGCCATCAAAGCCGGCCTTCTCGCCATCATCTGTGTGGGTGAAACTCGCGCCGAGCGTGAAGAAGGCCGAACGCTGAATGTCATCGGTCGCCAAGTCGCGCGCTCGGTGCCGGATGGCGCGGTGCCCTCGACAGTGGTCATTGCCTATGAGCCGGTCTGGGCGATTGGCACGGGGCTAACGCCAACGCTCGATGATGTCGCTGAAGTTCACGCCTTCATTCGCAAAAAGCTCGTGGCGCGCCACGGCAAGCAGGCGGGCGGTATCCGCATTCTCTATGGCGGCTCGGTGAAGCCCAGCAATGCCAAGGAGCTCCTATCGGTTGCCAATGTGGACGGCGCCTTGGTCGGTGGTGCTAGCCTTAAGGCGACAGATTTTCTCGCCATCGCTGCCGCCTATCGATAGGACGCGACAGGCTTTCTGCGCCTTCACGTCGCTTCGGCTCTTGCCGGGGTTCCCTCGGCTCCCATCTTGGGCTAGAGACGCCCCTTCATTGTTTCAGATCGACCGGACTCCATGCAGACCGTTATTCTCGTCATCCACCTGATGATCGTCTTGGCACTGATCATCGTGGTGCTTCTTCAGCGCTCAGAGGGCGGCGGCCTTGGCATGGGCGGCGGCGGTGGCGGCAATTTCATGTCGTCGCGTGGCACGGCCAATGTTTTGACGCGCGCAACCGCGTTCCTCGCAGCTGGCTTCTTCTTCACCTCCGTGACCCTTGCGATCTTAGCCACTCAGGCGCGCGGTCCGGGCACGCTGTTGGATCGTCCGGCGCCGGGCTCAACCGCGCCGGCGGTGCCGGGCGCGCCTGCCGCGCCTCAGGTGCCTGGTTCCGGCGCTCCCGGTGGTGGCACCGGCGTTCTCGACCAGCTCCGGCAGCTCACACCGCCGCCCGGCGGGTCGCAGCCGCCGCAGCCGACGCGCTAATCATCGAGGGGCCGAAAAGCGGCCCTTCTTTTTTGGACCATGTCGATTATCTCGGGGACAAGTCGCGGCACCGTGTTCGCACTCTCCCCGAATCAGTTGGATTGACTTACTAGGGAAGCCCCATGGCGCGGTACATTTTCATCACCGGCGGCGTGGTCTCTTCCCTGGGAAAAGGTCTCGCGTCCGCTGCTCTCGGGGCACTGTTGCAGGCTCGCGGCTATTCTGTCCGCCTGCGCAAGCTCGATCCCTATTTGAACGTTGACCCGGGCACGATGAGCCCGACGCAGCATGGCGAGGTCTTCGTCACCGACGACGGGGCCGAGACGGACCTCGACCTCGGCCATTACGAGCGGTTCACGGGGCGCCCGGCGACCCGGCAGGACAATATCACCACGGGGCGCATCTATCAGGACATCATCGCGAAAGAGCGTCGCGGCGATTATCTGGGTGCGACCATTCAGGTCATTCCCCACGTCACCGATGCGATCAAAGACTTCGTGCGCACGGGGAACGAGGAGTTCGACTTCGTGCTGGTCGAAATCGGCGGCACGGTGGGCGATATCGAAGGTTTGCCGTTCTTCGAGGCGATCCGGCAATTGGGCAATGAATTGCCCAAGGGCGACGCGATCTATGTCCATTTGACGCTGTTGCCCTATATTCCCTCTGCCGGCGAACTTAAAACCAAGCCGACGCAGCATTCCGTGCAGGAGCTGCGCTCCATTGGCATTGCGCCGGATATTTTGCTCTGCCGCTGTGATCGCCCCATTCCTGAGGGCGAGCGCAAGAAGCTTGCGCTCTTCTGCAATGTGCGGCCGTCAGCAGTGATCGAAGCGCGCGATGCCGGCTCGATCTATGACGTGCCGCTCGCCTATCACGAGGCGGGCCTCGATGATGAAGTGCTGCGCGCCTTCAATATCGAACTCCACGGCGAGCCCGATATGCGTCGCTGGCGTGATGTGGCGAACCGGGTCCACAATCCCGAAGGCGAAGTGACCATTGCCATCGTTGGCAAGTATACTGGGCTAAAAGACGCCTATAAGTCGCTGATTGAGGCGCTCGCCCATGGTGGCATCGCCAATCGCGTTAGGGTCAATCTGGAATGGGTGGAGAGCGAGGTTTTCGAGAAGGAAGATCCCGCGCCCTATCTCCAGCATGTCCACGGCATTCT
>JBAWYY010000386.1:0-3262 GCA_037143285.1 Alphaproteobacteria bacterium
GCGCAGCCGCACCTCGGCCTCATCGCCACGCGCCACCGTTTCGACCCGATAACCCTCGGCTTCCAGATTGTAGCGCAGGAGGAGCGCCAAGGGCTCCTCATCCTCAACGACCAGGACACGAGCGGTCATAGGGCACTCACGAGGTTTGATTGAGCGGGAAGTTGGTGGTGTCGAGCTTCGGGCGCTCTTCCACCGGCATCTGGCCGGTGGTCACGAAGATCACGGTTTCCGCAATATTGGTCGCGTGATCGCCGATGCGCTCCATGTTCTTGGCGCAGAACAGGAGATGGGTGCAGGCGCCGATGGAACGGGGATCTTCCATCATATAGGTGAGGAGTTCGCGGAACAGCGAGTTGTAGAGGGCGTCCACATCGCCGTCCGACTTCCACACTTCCGAGGCCGTATTGGTGTCGCTCTGGGAATAGGCGTCGAGCACTTCCTTCAGGCGCTCCAGCGCCAGACGAGAAAGCGCATCGAAGCCGCCGGTCATGCGTGACGCAGGGATCGAGCCGTTGATCGCAATCACCCGCTTGGCAATGGACTTTGCCATATCGGCAATGCGCTCGAGGTCGGATGCAATGCGAAGCGCACCGATGATCTCGCGAAGGTCCACGGCCATGGGCTGGCGGCGAGCAATGGTGAGGATGCCAAGCTCTTCGATCTCACGCTGCATGGCGTCGATGGGCGCATCAGCCGCCACCACCGCACGGGCTTTTGCCAGATCGCGGTCGATCAGCGCGTCAATGGCATCGACGATTTGCTTTTCCGCCATGCCGCCCATTTCGGCGACACGTTCTGCGATGCCCTTGAGCTCGTTCTCGAAGGCGGTGACGATATGCTCGGCCATGGGCCACTCCTTGTGCAGCAGGTGCTGGTCGGGCCGATGACTGACGCCTCAGGCCCAATGGTCGCGTCGCTGAAGGGCCTACACCCCTGCGGTCGCGTTTATATGACGACGACAAAAACGATTTATGACGGATATTTTATCGCAATTACAAAAGGATAATGATTATCGTCCGAATCGGGTTTCATAAATTCATCCGCGCCCGACTGAAAGCACAGCGCTGCCTACCGACCTGCCCCACTTGGCGCAGGCCGCCTTTATCGTCTCCAAGAGATAAATTGGGGCTGTTTTAGGCCCCACTCGTCAATTCCACCGCATAGGTCGACACCGCCGGCGGATTACGGATGAGACCCGCCTGTTCGAGGAATGCGGCGAAGCGCCGGTAGCGGCCCACATCCACCGAGGCCGGGGTCTTGGCGAAGCGCGGCAGCGAATCGGCCCAGGCGCGTCGATTCAATTCGTCGTCCAACTTGGGATGAGCGCGCTTGAACAGATCCCAGGAGCCCGCGGGATCGTTGATGATCGCGATCACGGCACGTTCGATGGCGTCGACAAAGCGGCGGAGACGCGCGTCGCCGAGGCTGTCGCGATGGGCCACGAAAATCAGCTCGTCATAGGCCGGCACGCCATTTTCCTCGGGGAAGAAGGCGCGACCCTTGCGGCCCGCGAGCGCAATCTGGGTGAGCTCGAAATTGCGGAAGGCGCCAATCACCGCATCGACACGGCCGGAGATGAGCGCTTGGGTCAGCGCGAAATTGACATTGACCAGCTTCACGTCCGTGAGCTTAAGGCCAACGGTTTTCAGCATCGCGCCCAGAAGCGCATCCTCAAAGCCGCCGACCGAGAAGCCGACAGTCTTGCCCTTCAAATCGGCGAGCGTTTTGATCGGCCCGTCATCGAGGCAGGCGAGAATGTTGAGGGGGGTGGCCACCAGCGTGCCAACGCGCACCAGCGGCAGGCCCTCGCCCACCATCAAATGCAGGTTCGGCTGATAGGAAATGGCGATCTCGGCCTGTTTGGCGGCAATGAGCCGTGGCGGCGCTGAGGGATCGGCGGGCGGCACAATGGTGACGTCGAGACCAGCGTCGCGAAAGTAACCGCGCTCATTGGCGATCACGATCGGCGCATGGCCGGGATTGACGAACCAGTCGAGCAGCAGCGTCAGCTTTTCCGGCGTGCGGGTTTGGGCGAGCGCCGGCGCAGAGATAAGGAGCGGCGCAAGGGCGCCCGCTTGCAGGATCGCGCGGCGAGGAAAAGTCGTGGTCATGGCGTCATTCCCGGATCTTGTCCGAGTTCGTGACAGCGCGAGACGTCGTGATCGCCATTGACCCGTCCCTCCGCCGGCATGACCCGGATCAGGTTTAAAGGGTTCGGCTTTTCGCCATCTCAGCTCGCCCGACGCGAACACCCCTCGGTGATGTCAGACCTATCAGAGAGCCCGAGAGCCGGCAATGCTTTCCGGCGCCCAGGGCATGGCACGGGTCAGGACCGCGTCCAGCGCGTACCAAAGGACCGCCGCAATCAGCATCAGCACGAGGGTCGCGGCAAAGACCATATCGGTCTGCATGCGCGCATTCGCCTGGATCATGAGGAAGCCGAGGCCGGAGGCTGCCCCCACCCATTCGCCGACAATGGCGCCGATGGGGGCGGCGGCTGCAGCTCCTCTCAAGCCCGAGGCAAGCGCCGGCAAGGCGGAGGGCGCGCGAATGAGCGCGATCTCCTGCCAGCGGGACGCTCGCTGGAGGCGCGCGAGATCAAGAAGGCCGGGGTCTGCCCGCTTCATCCCCTCGAAGAAGGCGAGCGCCACGGGGAAGAACACGACAAGCGTCGTCATGGCGATCTTGGAGGTAAGCCCGAAGCCGAGCCAAATGACGAGGAGCGGTGCGAGCGCGAAGACCGGCAGGGCTTGGCTGACGATCACAAGCGGCATGATCCAGCGCCGCGCGCCGGCAGAGGCAATGAGCGCCAACGCAAGTCCGATGCCGATGAGAGTGCCAAGCACGAGGCCGCTCAGGATCGCCGCAAGGGTCATCGCAGCATTGGCGGCAAGAAGCCCCGCATCGAGCCAGAGCACCGCAAAGACCCGCGAGGGCGGCGGCAGGATGAAGGCTGGGATCCCTGAGGCCCGGGCAAGCGCCTCCCAGGCGCCGAACAGGACCGTAGCCGTCACGAGGGAGCGCGGAAACACCATCAGCCGCGCGTAGCGGAGCGGGACGCTGGGAGCAAGAGGTGGGTCGCAGCCGCCTCCCCAGGCGTGAAGCCGTTATGCTCTGAGAGCGCTGTTCTGCCGAGAGCGTGGCTGTGATAGTGCGGCTCTGTTTCGCGCCCAAGAGAGCTTCAGCACGATGTTCACCACCCGCCCCGAGATCCAAGGCACCTTTGGCGTTGTCGCCACCACCCATTGGCTTGCCTCAAGCG
>JBAWYY010000387.1:0-3261 GCA_037143285.1 Alphaproteobacteria bacterium
CGGGCGATCGCAGGGCCAATCGGCGGCGCCACGATGCCGCGGCTCAGATCATCCAAACGTGTCACGATACCTCCGGGGGTCGCGATCAGTCTGGGCGGCGTTCGGCGCCCGGCCAAGTTGGGGGAGGGCCGGACCTCCGGCCCTTAAGGCCGCCTATGGCTCAGGTACGGCGCTTGAAGAGACCAAGGCTCGTGAACAGGCCGAGCGACACGAAGGCGAGACCGGCAATCTGCCAGGTATTCGGGAGTTCGCCTGTCACCGGGATGCCGATCAGAATGGCTGCCGCAGGCACCAAGGCGGGGAAAATCGCGCTGCGGGCGGCCCCAATCAGTTCCGCGGCCCGCGTAAACAGGATGACTGCAACCACGCCCGACAGAACACCTTGAACCAGGATCTGAAGCACGAGTGAGCTAACTGGTAAGGCAGCAATCCGCGAAAAGTCCTGCGTGAGGAGATGGAATGGGATGATCGCAAGGGCCGAAACGACGGCAACTGCGCCGGTCGCCTGCACGGCGCCGATCTTCCAGCGCCGTGTGAGAATGGTGAAGCCCGCCCAAAGCGCACCAGCGATCACGAACATCAGGTCGCCGACCGGCGTGAGAATCGAGCCCGCGAAAAGAGCGGGGCCGGAAATGACGGCCAAACCGATGACCATGATCCCAATGCCTACCACGCGTTCCATAGGCGGCCGGTCTTTCAGCACAAAGGCCGCAAGCGCCGTCGTGACGATGATGACGGAGGCCGGCTGAAATACCGCGCCATGCGCGAGGGGCGCAAAGGCATAGCCGCCGACCCCGAAGAGGATGAAGGCCGGGCCTGCAAACAGCGCGAGTGCGAGACCGCGCGGCCAGCCGACCCCGCCCAAGGTTACGATCGAATGGCGGATCATCCAGGGCAACATCACCAGCCCCGCGGTTCCATAGCGGATCAGTGCAAAATCAACGCCGGTCAGTCCGGCGGACACGCCCTTGCGGGCAAGGGCGAGATAGCTGCCCCAAATGAGAACCGCCGCAATCCCGAAGAGAACGCCCTTTGCAAGCGGCGACAGGCTGGCTTTGATCGGGGGCGCGACTGAAAGATCGGTCATGACACGGCTCCATGGCGCCCCGCTCAGAAGACATCGGGGGCTTGCGGTTGAGAGAAGCGGCCGTCGCGATCCGTGACCGATAAGGTCTTGTATCGCGCCGCCTTGAACCGAACCATGACCTATTCGCAGGCGCACCATAACAATGCGCATGCGTAAGTCATTTATTTGTGTAGCGTATGAGTTGCAGCCTTTGCGATAACGACCCCGCGCTCTCCCGCCGCGATGGCATCGGGCGTCATCGCCGCGACGCGCGCGCGCAGCGGCGGCCCGACAAAATCAAGAAAAGCCCGCAGCTTCAGCGGCATCAGCCGATTACGCACATAGATGAACTGAACCGGCAGAATCGGCGGTTCGAAGGCATCCAGCACGACTTTTAAGCGCCCTTCTGCGATTTCTTTGTGGGCTTGATAATAGAGGACGCGGGTGAGGCCGAGCCCCGCAACGGCCGCGGCAACCGCGACTTCGGCATTGCCGACCGACATTCGGCTGGAGATCGGAAATCGTTCATCTCCCGATGGGGTGTTGAACGTCCACGCCGTCGGCGCATGCAGAGGCGTCAAGGTGATGCAACTGTGTCGGCTCAGATCCGAGGGATGAACAGGCACCCCATGTTTTTCGAGATATCCAGGGCTTGCGCAGACCACATGGCGGATCGCGCCCAGCCGCATTTGCAGATGCGAACTGTTCTCCAACTGGCCGATCCGTAATGACGCATCGATGTGCAGTTCGATGAGGTCGACGGGCACATCAACGAGCCGCAGCTCCACATCGACCTCGGGATAAGCCTCAAGAAAATCGACAATAAGCGGCGCAAGATGCAGCTTCCCAAAGCCGACCGGCGAGGCGATCACCAAATGTCCGCGCGGCGCGCTATATTCGCCCGACGCTAATCGCTCGGCCTCATCAATGTCCTCAAGCACTCTGCGACAGGCGGTCACGTAGTTCAGCCCGATCTCTGTCAAGGCGAGCCTGCGCGTCGATCGCGTGAGGAGTTGCGCCCCTAAATGGCTCTCCAACTCGGCAATGCGCCGGCTGATCGTTGGGAGCGGCGTCGCGAGCCTGCGGGCAGCAGCCGAGAAGCTTCCGGTGTCGACCACGGCGATCAGGGTCGCCATCGCATCCAAGCGGTCCATCTATTATCTCATTTTGTGAGAATATCATTCCCGACTATAATGGATATTGGTGAGAATTGGAATGATCTACACCCTGTCGTGCCGGCCGGTTCTGCGGCCCTGCACCCCGGGCAATCCTGCCCAACAAGGAGAGATCCGATGTCCATTCGCTTCGTCACCCGCAAAATCCACGCTTGGATCGACTATCCCGTGGCTCTCAGCCTGATGGGAACGCCCTTCCTCCTCGGTCTCGGCGCCACCAATAAGCTCGCGCTCTGGCTCTCGGTTGCAACGGGCGCTGCCGCTTTGATCTTGACCCTGCTCACCGACCACGAAACCGGTTTGGTTCGTGTGCTGCCCTATTGGTTCCACGTCATGGTCGACCGGCTGGTTGGCGTCACCTTTCTGATCGCCCCGTTTGCTCTCGGCTTCACCGGCATTGATGCGGCTTACTATCTCGTCAACGCAGCGGCCGTTCTCCTCGTGACCTTCGTGCTCAACGCCAATGACGACGGGATGCGCGTTGCCACCAACGCGTGAGCTGCGATCTGCGGGTGGCTTCTGCCGCCCGCAGCGCCGGGAATTTCCGCCACTGACACAAGTCTAACGCCACCTGCGAGCTCACCATGGAAATGACCGCTTGGATCACCGCGACCGCGATCACCGTCAGCACGGTCATCGCGCTCGCAAATCTGCTCATGATGGGCGTCCTCACCCAGGCCATCCACCAGCACTCCATTCGCACCTCGGCTGTTGAGACGATGCGGCAGAATTCAAGCCAATGGCGTGAGCTCAATCTCGCGGCGATGCAGAACCCACGATTGCAGGCGCTTTTGGATGGTGAGGAGCCTCAATCCAGCGATGAGCAGCATATCCGCCGCAACATCCTGTTCTACATTCTCAATGGGCTACACGACGTGTTCCTCGCCTCCCTCGGCGGCATCGTGCCGCGGGACGAAGCGGTGCGATTGATCCGCCAACAGATGAGCGTGCTCTCGCCGCACGGCGATCACATCGAAGCGCTGTTGGCTTTAGAGCGGGGATATGATGATGGCTTCGCGA
>JBAWYY010000388.1:0-3257 GCA_037143285.1 Alphaproteobacteria bacterium
GCGCAAGCGCATGACGAATACGCCATAGCCGTGGCTCGCCCAGCTCGCGAGATAGTCGTTGAGCAACAGGTCGGTGGCGATGCCATCAAGCACGCCGTGCTTGAGCTTGCCACCAACCTCAGGATGGCCGGTCAGGAGCGCGAGGTCGTCGCGATCCGTCGCAGCGATCGGGGTGAGCGTCAGCCGCTCGGTCGTCAGCATTAGGCCGACCGGTACAGCTTGGTCATCGAGAACTCGCGATGGCCAAGGGCCTCGGCAGCGGTCAAGCGACCATTGGCCGTGCGCACGATCGACTCAATCAAGGCGTCGCCCGCCTGAGGAATCGTCATGGTGCGCTTCAGCACGCCGGACACATCGACATCGATATGTTCAGGCATGGTGCGCATGGTTTTCGGATTCCCCGTGATCTTGATCACGGGCACGATCGGATTGCCGATCACATTGCCCTGGCCTGTCGGGAAGGTGTGGATCACATAGCCGCCGGCCGCCATCAGGGTCACGCATTCAGCGGCCGCAGAGGACGTGTCCATGTAATAAAGTCCCGGCCCCTTCATCGGCGACTCCGCAGGGTGCAGAATGTCGATGTAACGGCAATCCCGGCCGATTTTCTCGAGATTGCCAAGGGCTTTTTCTTCAATCGTGGTCAGGCCGCCGGCAATATTGCCTTTCGTCGGCTGGCTGTCCGAGAGATCGTCGGTCTTGTGCGCCTCGATCACATCGTCCTGATAGGCCTTCCACATCTTGTACCAGCGCTCGCCCACCTCAGGGGTCGCAGCACGCGCCTTACAGAGATGCTCAGCGCCGGTGATTTCCGAGGTCTCGCCGAACACGCCGTAGATGCCGCGTGGGATCAGCTTGTCATACATGTTGCCGACGGTCGGGCAGGATGAGAGCCCTGTGGTCGTGTCGCTCTCGCCGCATTTGGTCGAGATCCAGAGCTCTTCAATCGGGCATTTTTCCCGCTGCAGCTCGTTCGCCCATTGGACGAATTCTTTCGCGACATAGCTCGCCTTGGCGATGGTTGCGATGTCGCCGTGACCCTCGATGCCGAAACCGACCACGGGCTTGCCGGTCTTGGCGATGCCGTCGACCACGCGCTTGGTCCATTGGTCTTCGATGCCAATGACGACGACAGCGGCGACATTGGGGTTGGACCCTGTGCCGATTAGGGTGCGGAAGTGCAGATCGAGGTCTTCGCCGAACTGGAGGCGGCCATAGGCATGCGGGATCGCAAGCGTTCCCTTGATATTGTTGGCAACGGCCTCGCAGGCGGCGTTCGACAAGTCGTCGAGGGGCAGCAGCAGGACGTGATTGCGCACGCCGACGCGGCCGTTCTCACGACGCCAGCCCATGACGCTGTCGAGCGCACGTCCCGTGGGGCGTTTCACAACGGGGGCCTTGAAGCCCTCGACTTCGACGCGGCGACCTTTGATGCCCTTAAGCTTGCGCTGGACGAGCCCGAAATTGGCGACCATCAGTGACATGGATGCAGCTCCTCACCAGCGCTTGGTCTTGATGTTGTGAACGTGGGCATGCATGCCCTTGGGAATGTCAGCGATGGCCTTGCCGATGTCCTGGCCATATTTCCAGATCGTGTCGCCCTTTTTGATATCTTTGAGCGCGACCTTGTGGCCGATCGGGATGTCCTGACGTGCAGTCACACGGAAATCGGAATTGTCGTGCGTGATAACCGCCAGCATGTCGGTGCCGGCTTTCAAGCCCTCCACGACCACAACGCCTACGGTATCTTTTTTCTCGTGAACCAGGAGATGGGGAGCGCCCATGTCCGTGTCCTCCCTGTTGATTGCTCTTGGTCTTGTATAAGACATAAGAGCAGCTAGACTGTCAACGAATGGCAGGGCGGCGTCATCGGGTCTTCGGTCTTCGGGTCTTCTTGGGAGCGCGCGGTGGAAGAAACATTGATCGGCAATGGTGCGCCGGGGTTTCGGCCACTTTATCGTCAGGTCAAAGACGTGCTGGTGCGCCGTATTGCGGATGGCCGCTGGCAAGGCGGTCAAATGATCCCCAGCGAGTTCCAAATCGCTGCCGAATTGTCGGTGAGTCAGGGGACCGTTCGCAAAGCCCTTGACGATATGACCGCTGAAAACCTGCTGGTTCGCCGTCAGGGTAAGGGCACTTTCGTCGCTTCTCACGACGAAAATCGCATTCTTTTTCAGTTCTTCAAACTCGGGCGAGACGATGGACAGCGGGAGTTTCCCGAGAGCGAGGTCGTCTCAGTCGGACGGACGCGGGCCGATCCGGTGACGCAGGAGAAGTTAGCGCTGGTTGCAGCCGATTCCGTCGTCACCATTCGCCGGCTTCGATCGCTTGGCGGCGAGCGGGTGATTGCGGAAACAATCGTCGTACCGGCTGCACGTTTTCCAGGGCTTGAGCGTGGCGAAGTGCCGAACAATCTCTACGGGGTCTATGCCGCCCGCTATGGTGTGACGGTCGCGCGCGCAAATGAGAGGCTCAAAGCTGTGGCTTGCCCGGCTTTTGCGGCCAATGCGCTAGGGCTCGCAGTTGATGCACCCGTGCTCTCCATTGATCGGCTTGCCTATGATCTCGACGGCACGCCCGTCGAGTGGCGGTTGTCCCTTTGTCGCACCGATCAATGCCACTACCTGTCAGACCTCAAATGATGCGATAGTTCAGATCAGCAAGAACCCCGAAATGGGGCTTGAACGCCAAGGGAGGTTTCCATGTTTCGACGCAGTCTCATCGCAGCCGTATTATGCGCTGCGTTCTCGTCCGGGTCGGCTGTTGCGCAGCCCTATCCCAATAAGCCGATCACGATGATCGTCCCCTTCGCAGCCGGTGGCCCATCCGACGTGTTGGCACGCCTTCTCGGCCAGTCCATGTCCGCGAGCCTCGGTCAGCCCATTGTAATTGAGAACGTGGCAGGCGCTGGTGGGACGACGGGCGCGGGCCGCACCGCGCGTTCGGCGCCTGACGGCTATACGGTGTTGATCCATCATTTGGCGCTTGCCGCAGGCGCCACCCTCTATCCCAATCTCAGCTACGACACGCTGAAGGACCTTGAGCCCATTGGACTCGTCAATCAGGGTCCCTTCGCGATGGTGTCGAAGCTCGGGCTGCCGATTTCGACGCTTCCTGAGTTCCTCGCTTATGTGAAAGCCAAGGGCCCGCAGACGTCATTTGGCCATGCGGGTGTCGGATCGGGGGCGCATCTGTGCAACATGCTGCTGCAATCGGCGCTGGGCGTGAAGCTGAACGAAATCCCCTATCGCGGCACC
>JBAWYY010000389.1:0-3251 GCA_037143285.1 Alphaproteobacteria bacterium
GGGCGGGGGGCGGTTCCGCGGAAGTTCTGCTCCCCCAGCGCACCGAAGGCGCGGCGAATTCGGGCCATATTTCTCCAGTCAATCCTCGCAAACCGAAAGGTTTGCTTGCGGTCGCCCGAAAAAATCTGATCTCCGAATTCCCCCTCGTCAAAAGGCCCACCCTTTATGAGTTTACGTCCTAGCGGCAGCGGGCAGAATTGTCAGCCCGCCGCGCGCGTCACTTCGTATGGCTCTCAAGGATGGTGTGCACCGTGATGGTGGCGGGCTTCGCCACCGACGCGCCCACCACTTTGATGAAGGCTTGGGTGTGCGGCGCTGCCAAATGGGCATCAAGCTCCGCCTCGCTGTCCCATTCCTCGTAGAACAGGAACGAATTGGGCTCGTTCACATCCTCGTAGCAGGAATAGGTGCGACAGCCGGGATCGCGGAGCGACGGCGGTGTCACCGCCTTGACGCCCGTAATGAAAGCCTCACGCGCCTCGGGGCGCACGACCATACGACCGGAAAGGTTGATCACGGCTCAGCCCTCCTGCTTCGGGATGGCGGCGACCCGGATGATTTCCTCCCAGGTGCGCATTTCCTGGAGGTGATAGGGCCGGAACGCTGCGGGATTGCGCACAGTCATGGTGAAGCCGAGCTTGGTGATGGCTTCGGCAACGGCGGGCTTGGCGAGGGAAGCGAGGATTTCCCGCGACAGGCGGTCGACGGCAGGGGCCGGCGTGCGCACGGGTGCGAAGAAGCCTGCCCAGCTGTCAGCATCGGCATCGCTCACGCCCTGCTCGCGCAGCGTTGCGACATTGGGCAGGTTCGGATTGCGCTTCGGGCTTGCGATCGCAATGGCCCGCATGGAGCCGGCATTGATCTGAGCGAGCACGCTTGGCAGCGTTGAATTCGCAACATCGACGCGGCCGGCCACGAGGTCTTGGACGAGGGGGGCGGCCCCGCGATAGGGCACATGGGTCATCTTAATGCCCGTGCGCACCATGAAGAGCTCGGTTGAGAGATGCGAGCCCGAGCCCACCCCGGTCGAGGCATAATTGAGTTCGCCGGGCTTTGCTTTGGCAAGCGCGATGAGCTCTGGGATCGAGCGCACGGGGAGGTCGTTCTTGACGACGAAGGCATGTTCGAAGGCGCCGGCGCCTGCCAGCGGGGTGAAGTCGTCGATCGGGTCATAGCCTGGATCGCGCAACAGGAACTTGTTGTTGCCGTGGGTCTGGTTGTTGCCGAAGGTGATGACATGGCCGTCGGCCTCTGCGCGGGCGACCCCGCGCGTGCCGATGGAGCCGGAGGCCCCGGCCGTGTTCTCCACCACCACGCCTTGGCCGAGCGCCGGCGCGATATCCTGGGCGACGATGCGCGCAATGGCGTCCGTCGGCCCGCCGGCGGGATAGGCGACCACCAAGCGGATGGCGCGGCTCGGGGACCAGCCTTGAGCATAGCCCGTGCGCAAGAGCGCCGGTGTCGCGAGCGCCCCGCCGAAGAGGGCGAGCGCTGAGCGTCTATTGTACATGGAATGCCTCCCATAAAGGATTTTTGCTTGTTCCTCGCCGGCTTGCCTTTTATGCAATCGACGTCGTGACGTGAGATTTAGCGCGTTGGCGCCATTTTGAAAGAGAGATTGTCCGATGGCCTTCCTTGCCGATGCGCTGAAGCGCGTGAAGCCCTCCGCCACCATCGCCATGGCCCAGAAGGCCCGCGATATCGCCGCTCAAGGCAAGACGGTGATTTCGCTGTCTGCCGGCGAGCCGGATTTCGATACGCCGGACAATATCAAGATGGCGGCGATCAAGGCCATTGCCGATGGCAAGACCAAATATACCCCGGTCTCCGGCATTACCGAGCTGCGCCAGGCCATCGCGCGCAAATATAAGCGCGAGAACGGCCTCGATTATACGTGGCAGCAGACCATCGTCGGCACCGGCGGCAAGCAGGTTCTGTTCAACGCCTTCATGGCGACCATGAACCCCGGCGACGAAGTGCTGATCCCCGCGCCCTATTGGGTGAGCTATCCGGAAATGGTGGCGATCTGCGGCGGCACCCCGACCTTTGTCGATGCAGGCCCGGAATCGAACTACAAGCTGACGGCGGAGGCGCTCGACCGCGCGATCACCCCGAAGACCAAGTGGTTCGTGTTCAACTCGCCCTCGAACCCGACGGGAGCTGCCTATACCCATGCCGAGTTGAAGGCGCTCACCGACGTGCTGTTGAAGCACCCGCATGTCTGGATCCTCACCGACGACATGTATGAGCACCTCGTCTATGGCGATTTCACCTTCACGACGCCGGCCCAGGTCGAGCCCAAGCTCTATGAGCGCACGCTGACCATGAACGGCGTGTCGAAGGCCTATGCGATGACCGGTTGGCGCATCGGCTATGCCGCTGGCCCCATCGAGCTCATCAAGGCCATGGACCTGATCCAGGGCCAGCAGACCTCGGGCGCAAGCTCGGTGGCGCAATGGGCCTCCGTTGAGGCGCTCGACGGACCGCAGGACTTCATCGCCACCCGCCGCACCGCCTTCGAACAGCGCCGCGACCTCGTAGTCTCCATGCTGAACCAGTCGCGCGGCGTGAAGTGCCCGACGCCTGAGGGCGCTTTCTACGTCTATCCCTCGATCAAAGAGCTGATCGGCAAGACCACGCCGACCGGCCAGGTGATCAAGACGGACGAGGACTTCGCCATGGCGCTGGTGGAGGCTGAAGGGGTCGCGATCGTTCACGGCACCGCTTTCGGCCTCGGCCCGGCCTTCCGCCTCAGCTATGCCGAGAGCGCCGAGCGCCTGACCATGGCCTGCCAGAAGATCCAGAAATTCTGCGCCGAATTGCGGTAAGGGCAGCGCGCGCTCACGGGCGCGCATTCCACCCCGCTGTTCACCCCTTCATGGCCATGAGCTTCGCGCCCATGGCCTGATGGAGCGTGTTGATCGCTTTCAAGGGCCGCACCATCACCTTGAACGTGGTGATGTGGCCGGCCTCGTTCCAGCCGATCATGTCGATGCCATTGACGATGATGCCGTCGATCGTCGTTTCAAATTCGAGCACGGCTGAGTTCGCGCCAATCCATTCGCCCACATAGCGAAACCCGCCCGGCCCGAGCACCGCCATGGCAGCGGCGAGATAGGCTGTCGTGATCGCCTTGCCCACCTGCGGCGTGTGGACCACGGGCGAGGTGAACACCACCTCATCGGCGAGCAACGTTGCGAGCCCGCGCGGATCCTTAGCGGCCTCAACGGCATACCAGCCCGCTAGCGCCG
>JBAWYY010000390.1:0-3243 GCA_037143285.1 Alphaproteobacteria bacterium
GCATCGGGGCTTCTCGGCTTCCTCACGAGCTTTCTCGTGGTGAGAGGCACTGATCTCACACGCCTCATGGTGACCCTTTGCGTCGGCCTGTTATGCCATGAGGCTGCAAATCGTCTCGACTGGATCACCGGCGGCGCGGACGGGCTGCTCGGGATCGTTATGGGGCCGGTGCTCGGCATCTTCGAGTTCGATTTCCTGGGACGTACGGCTTACGCCTATTCGCTGTCCGTACTCTTCATCCTTTTCATTCTCGCGCGTCGCTTGGTGCATTCGCCATTTGGATTGTCGCTGCGTGCGGTGAAGGAGAACACGCTGCGCGCGGGCTCCATCGGCATTTCGCCGGCGAGCCGCATCGTTCGCATTTACACTGTATCCGCCGTTTATGCTGGTATTGCCGGCGCTTTGCTCGCCCAGACGACAGCCTTTGTATCCCTGGAAACACTCGATTTTTCGAGGTCTGCTGACGGCCTCCTCGTGTTGGTCATTGGAGGGGCCGGCTATCTCTACGGCGGGCTCAGTGGTGCCGTCGCCTTCAAAATCATGAAGGACACTTTGTCGGGCATTACGCCGGCCTATTGGCTGTTTTGGATGGGTTTGTTCTTGGTGACCCTCGTGGTGATCGGGCGAGACCGCATCTCCGTTGGGATAAGCGCGCTTCGATCTCGTATCGGCCTCGGGGGCAACTCATGACGCCAGCCCTTGAGACCCGTTCATTGGTGCGGCGGTTCGGCGGATTGACCGCGACCGATAATGTCTCGCTCTCGATTGCGCCCGGCGCGCGCCACGCGCTTATCGGACCGAATGGCGCGGGGAAGACCACGCTCATCAATCTCGTCACGGGCGTGCTTGCGCCGACTTCGGGAACTGTGCTGCTCGAAGGCACCGACATCACAGGTCTTGCAGCCCACCGTCGTGTCCGTCGCGGGCTTGCTCGGACGTTCCAGATCAACCAGCTTTTTGCTGATCTGACCCCATTGGAGACCGTCGGCCTCGCCATATCCGAATACCAAGGCGCTGGAAATCAATGGTGGCGGATTGTCGGCACTAAGTCGACGGTTCTGGACGAAGCGGCGGCCATCCTTGCCGATCTCTCACTCTCCGATGTGATGTATGAGCGCGCGGCCTCGCTGCCCTATGGCAAGCGGCGCCTTCTTGAAATCGCGACAGCCCTAGCCTGCAAGCCGCGCGTCCTGCTGCTGGATGAACCTGCAGCAGGTGTGCCTGAAGGCGAGCGTCATGAGATCCTTGACGTCGTGCTTGCACTCCCTCGCGATGTCACCGTCGTCCTGATTGAACACGACATGGACCTCGTGTTTCGCTTTGCCGAGCGCATCACCGTCTTGGTTCAGGGTGCAATCTTCACCGAGGGAACGGTCGCGGAAATATCTGCGGATCCTCGGGTGCGCCAAGTTTATCTCGGCGAGGAAGCGGCATGACCATGCTCCTCGAACTCGAGAACGTCATTGCTGGTCATGGCGACTCCGTTGTCCTGAACGGGCTTTATCTCTCAGTGAATGAGGGGCGGGCGCTCGCGCTCCTCGGGCGCAATGGCACCGGAAAAACCACCGCAATTGAAACCATAGTCGGGCTCACCGCCTTCAAATCAGGATCGATCCGTCTTGCGGGGCGCGATATCGCGCGGTTGCCTGCCGAGAAGCGTGCGGCCGCAGGCATCGGCTGGGTGCCGCAAGAGCGGTCCATTTTTAAATCGCTCACGGTGGAGGAGAACCTGACGGCGCTCGCGATGCCCGGTCCCTGGACGCCGAAGCGCGCGTTTGAAATGTTTCCTCGCCTCGGAGAGCGCAGATCGAACCTCGGCAATCAACTCTCCGGTGGCGAGCAACAGATGCTAGCGGTTGCCCGTGCGCTCATGCTCAATCCGCGTGTTCTCCTGTTGGATGAACCGCTTGAAGGGCTTGCGCCTATTATTGTGGACGAACTGCTCAGCGCGATCGGCCGCCTTGTCCGCGATGAGGGCATGGCTGCCATCATCGTCGAACAAAAGGCGCGGAAAGTGTTGCCGCTGACCGATAGTGCCATCATCCTCGACCGCGGTTCAGTGGTTTGGCGCGGCGCCAGCGATCAACTGCTCGCCGACACCGCAGCACTGAACGCCCATTTGGGCGTGGCCGACGCAAAGCTCTAACTCTCGATACCCCTGAGGATCCTAATGAATGCACTTGCAGCCTCCACAGCGCCCGCTCGCGTCGGCCCCTTCCGTGCCGATCAGGTCGGTAGTCTTTTGCGCAGTGCGCCATTGAAGGCTGCGCGCGAAAAGGCGGAGAAGGGCGAGATCGACGCCGCTGCTCTTAAGGCGATTGAGGATGTCGAGATCGCGAAACTGGTGAAGCGCCAAGAGGATATCGGCTTGAAAGCCGTCACCGACGGGGAGTTTCGGCGGGCCTTTTGGCATTTCGATTTTCTCGAGAACCTGGACGGGGTCGAGGGTGTCTGGCTCGATCAGGGTGTTCAGTTCAAGGGCGTGCAGATCAAGCCTAAGGGCCTGCGCGTCACCGGCAAGATCGGCTTCTCAAGCCACCCAATGGTCGAGCACTTTCGCTATCTCGCCTCGGTCGCCAAGGCGACTCCGAAGATGACCATCCCCGGCCCCTCCATGCTTCACTATCGCGGCGGTCGGAAGATGATCAATATGGGCCTCTATGAGAACTTCGAGGACTATTACATCGATCTGGGTGCAGCCTATGCGAAGGCAGTCGGCGCCTTTTATCAAGCCGGCTGCCGCTACCTTCAACTCGATGATATCTCCTTCGCCTATCTCTGCGATCCCGAACAGCGCGCAATGCTCTCGGCCCGTGGTGATGATCCGGCAAAACAGCCGGATATCTATGCCGGCATGGTTCGCTCCGCGCTCGCCTTTAAGCCGGCGGATCTCACCATCACCATGCACCTGTGCCGCGGTAATTTTCGCTCCACGTTCATCGCTTCGGGCGGCTACGAGCCAATCGCCGATACGCTGTTTAACACCATGCCGGTCGACGGCTATTTCATGGAATGGGACAATGAGCGCTCCGGCGGGTTTGAGCCACTGCGCTTCCTGCCGAAAGGCAAGAAGGTGATCCTCGGTCTTGTGACCTCAAAATCCGGCACGCTGGAATCAAAGGACGATTTGAAGCGTCGCATCGACGAGGCGTCAAAATACGCGCCGCTTGACCAGCTTTGTTTGTCGCCACAATGCGGCTTTGCCTCGACCGAGGAAGGCAATGTGCTCGCCGAAGACGAACA
>JBAWYY010000391.1:0-3235 GCA_037143285.1 Alphaproteobacteria bacterium
ACGGCGAGCGCATCAAGACCGCTCAGGTCCGAGCACTGATGGATGAAACCGCGCTCGGTGAGGATGCGCAGGAAATCGGAGGTGGGCGTCGCGGTGATGGCGGGCGAATTCATGGCAAGTCTTGTCTTCTGCAGGCGTGATCTGGGCGGTCGGCATCGGACGCCGAGGCTTCCCCCTCGACGGGCCGTCGGTGTAGCAGAGGGGACCCGCGATTTCACCCCCTCGATTCCCGGCGAGAGTTCATGCGCGCGATCGGCCTGATGTCTGGCACCTCCATGGACGGCGTCGATGTGGCGTTGATCGACACCGATGGCGAGGTCGTCACCGGTTTCGGCGCCACCGGCTACCGGGCCTATAGCGAGGACGAGCGCGTCATCATCCGCGCCGCGCTGGCTGAGGGCGCCGGCATGACCTCCCGCAACCAGCGCACGCCGGCCATTGACCGAGCGGAGGCGCTGATCACTCGCGCCCATGCCGAAGCAGTGGAAGCATTCCTCGCAACGAATGGCCTTGATCGCGCGACCATCGATGTCATCGGCTTTCATGGCCAGACCGTGGTTCACCGTCCCGATCTGAAAATGACCGTCCAGATCGGCGACGGTGTCGCGCTGAAACAGAGGCTCGGCATCCCCGTCGTTTATGATCTGCGCAGCGCCGATATCGCGGCCGGCGGCCAGGGCGCGCCGCTGGTCCCGGTGTTTCACCGGGCGCTCGCCCGTGGCAGTGCGCTGGATTTGCCGGTGGCGGTCGTCAATATCGGCGGCGTCTCCAATGTGACGATCATAGGCCGCGACGGCGAACTGCTCGCCTTCGACACCGGACCCGGCAATGCCCTCATTGATGATTGGATGCGCGCGCGCACTGGCCATCCCCTCGACGATGGTGGCCAGATGGCGGCATCCGGCCGGGCGGATGAAGCGATCCTCGCCTGGCTGATGGTCCATCCCTTCTTCGCCAAGCCCCCGCCGAAGTCCCTCGACCGCAACGCCTTCACCGCCCGCATGATCGGACCGCTCTCGACCGCCGATGGCGCGGCGACGCTGACCGCCTTTACCGCGCGGGCCATTGCCCGCTCGCTCGACACCGTGCGCGAAAGGCCTGGCACCTGGATCGTCTGCGGCGGTGGGGCGCGCAATGGCGAACTTTTGCGCCAACTCGCGTATCACACCCGCGCCACCGTCAAGACCGCCGACGAGATCGGCTGGTCCTCGGCCTTTTTGGAGGCACAAGCCTTCGGGTTCCTGGCTGTGCGGTCCCTCAAAGGCCTGTTCCTCACCTTCCCCTCTACCACCGGGGTCGGCCAACCCACCACCGGCGGCGTGACTGCGTGAGACGCAGACCGCCTCCCGAACGATATGCTTCCTGATCCGGCGCAGAGGCTGTATCTCGTAAAACGAGAATCTGGGGGACCCCATGGCCCGCGTCATCGATATGAACTGCCCGGACCTCGTGGCCGGCCTTGCCCGCGACGAGATCCTGCTCGTGGATGTGCGCGAGCCCCATGAGCTCGTGATGGCGCGCATCCCCAATACCGTGAATATCCCGCTGTCGCGCTTTGACCCTGCCTTGATCCCCGACCCCGAGGGCAAGACGGTGGTGTTCATGTGTGCGGCCGGCGTGCGCTCGGTACAGGCAAGCGAAATCGCCCAGATGCGCGGCCTGCCCTATACCCATCATCTCGCCGGCGGCTTGAAGGCCTGGATGCAGGCCGGAAACGGCGTGGAGCGCGGCTGATGCGGGCGCTGGTGCTCTCCCGTTTCGGGCTTGATGGGCTGGCACTCGAGACGCGCCCTGACCCGATCCCCGGTGCGGGCGAGGTGGCGATCAAGGTCGGCGCCGTCACCCTTAACCGACGCGACCTCTTGCTGGTCGAGGGCATCTACAACCCCAAACAGCGCTTCCCCCTGGTGCCGGCGACCGATTGTGCGGGCACGGTGACGGCGCTCGGACCGGGTGTCACGGATTGGGCGGTGGGCGACCGGGTGGTGCCGGCCTTCTTCCCCGATTGGCTCGATGGCGAGCCGACCATGGCGAAGCTGATGAGTTCGCGCGGCGCCCATGGCGGCGATGGTGTGCTGGCTGAAACCGTGATCTTCCCCGCCAATGCGGTGGCGAAAGTGCCGGCGCATCTCTCTTTTGCGGAAGCAGCGAGCCTGCCCTGCGCTGGCCTCACCGCCTGGTCGGGGCTTGTCACCCATGGCGGGCTGAAGGCCGGCGACACCGTGCTCGTTCAAGGCACCGGCGGTGTCTCGGTTTTCGCGCTGCAATTTGCCAAGATGCTGGGCGCGCGTGTGATTGCCACCACCTCCAGCGACGAGAAGGCAGCGCTTGCCCGCGCGCTTGGCGCCGACCACGTCATCAACTACCGGACGGAAGTGAATGTGGTGGAGGCGCTGCGCCAGCTCTGCCCGCGGGGCTTCGACCACATCATTGAGGTGGGCGGCGCGCAGACGCTCGATGCCGCGCTCCGCACGATTCGGCCGGGCGGCGTCATTTCCCTCATCGGCGTGCTCTCCGGCCCCATCGCGCCGCTCAACCTGCCGCTCGCCGTGATGCGGCGGGTGCGGCTGCAGGGCGTCACCGTCGGCTCCATGGTGGAGTTCAAGGCTATGCTTGGCGCCATCGAAGAGCACAAGCTGAAGCCCGTGGTGGGCGCGAGCTTTGCCTTCGACCATGCGGTTGAAGCTTTTTCGGCCATGAAGTCCAACAGCGTTTTCGGTAAGATCGCCGTGACGCTTAGCTAACGCGGTCAGCGCATCAGCACGGCACCCTCGATCCCCGGCACCCGCGCAACCAGCATGCCGATGGGCACGGCTTCCGGGATGTCGGCGAGGCGGTCCTCCACATCATCGGGCGGCATGGCGGCGAGAAAGCCGCCGGCAAGCTCGTCCGCGAGCAGAAGCGCTGCCTCGGTTGGATCAGCGCCCACGAGCCGATCCGCGAAGAATCCCGCATGGGGCATGACCTCATCCGCCATGAGAGCCGCCGAAGCGTCCGCGTCGGCAAGACGCGGCAGCGATGATCGTGTGAGCGAGGCGGCAATCCCGGCCCGCGCCGCGATCAGGCTCGCGGCTGCGCCAAGCCCGAGGGGCCCGAGCGCCACAACCGCCGAGGCGCCGGCTGCACGCAGGCGTACCGCGAGCGGATGACGCGGCTCGCCATCATCAGCGGTTGCCGTCACCCAGTCTTTGCCGGTGAGAAGGCCGCGTCGGTCGGCCATCATCATCACGCCCGC
>JBAWYY010000392.1:0-3213 GCA_037143285.1 Alphaproteobacteria bacterium
GGACCGGCAGGGTGTTGGAGGCAAGATCATGGTAGCCCACCCGCTCGGCCCGGCTCATCACCGGCTCAAATCCCTCGGCATAGAGGTCGCAGTCATCGACCTCGTGGCCGCCGGCCTTGAGCGACGTCACCACTTCGGCATGAAGGGCCGCGCAATAGCTCTCCGGATTGGGATGACAGAAAACGACGAGCACGCGCATCGAAAGCTACTTCCCTGATCAAGGCATGCCTGGATGGCGCGAGAATGCTTTCCACGCAGAAACCGGTTTTGACGCACGTCACAACATGCTGGGGAGCACGCGGTCCGGCGGCTTATGGCCATCCATATAGGTTTTGATGTTGACGATGACCTTTTCGCCCATGTCGACGCGGCCCTCGATGGTCGCAGACCCCATGTGGGGCAGCAACACGACCTTGCCGGCCTTGGCGAGTTTCAGGAGCCGCGGATTGACCGCAGGCTCGTGCTCGAACACGTCGAGCCCGGCACCGGCAAGATCGCCCGCCTCAATCATGCGCGTCAGGGCGACCTCATCGATGATCTCGCCGCGGGCGGTATTGACGATATAGGCGTCTTTTTTGACGAGCTTCAGCCGCCGTGCGGAGAGCAGGTGATAGGTGGCCGGGGTATGCGGGCAATTGACTGAAATGATGTCCATGCGTGCCAACATCTGGTCGAGGCTTTCCCAATAGGTCGCCTCAAGACTTTGCTCCGTTGCCTCGGGAAGGCGTCGGCGATTGTGATAGTGGATTGACATGCCGAAGGCAGCCGCCCGCTTCGCGACAGCCTGACCGATCCGACCCATGCCGATAATGCCGAGCCTCATGCCGGAGACGCGTTTGCCCAGCATCCAGGTTGGCGACCAGCCGCCCCATTCGCCGTGTTCCAACACCTCGAAGCCTTCCGCCAGGCGCCGGGGCACCGCCAGAATCAGCGCCATGGTCATGTCGGCCGTATCTTCGGTGAGAACGCCAGGCGTATTGGTAACGGTGATGCCGCGCTGAACGGCGGTTGCCACGTCGATGTTGTCGACGCCATTGCCGAATTGGGCGATCAGGCGCAGTTGAGGTCCTGCCTGAGATAGCACCGAGGCATCGATGCGGTCAGTGACGGTTGAGACTAGCACGTCGGCGGTTTTGATCGCCTCGACCAGCTGCTCCTGCCCATAGGGCTTATCATCGATGTTCAAGCGCGTTTCGAACAGCTCGCGCATCCGCGTCTCGATCGAATCCGGCAGCTTCCGCGTGACGATGACGAGAGGTTTCTTACGGTGTGGCATCCCAGGATCCCCGGTGCGATGAGCGAGCATTCGTAAAGCGGACCTTAACTTCATTCTGGCAGCTTGGGTCCTGGCGTTTCTCTATCAGAGGCGCCGCCGGAGACAAAGCCGCGCTCACCCAGAAGGGTGCCCGTCATTGGTGAGAGGCGCGTTTGGTGTGGGTAGAGTTATGCGTGGTGCGTTGTCGATCCTGGCCGCAATGGCCATCCTCGCCATCTCAGTCGATGCGTCGACGCCCGTCGTCGCCGCTGAGACAACGGGCTCCATCGTTGGATCCCAAACCCGGCTGCAATTGCCGCGCTTCGTGAGCCTGAAATCCGACAAGGTGAATGCACGTGGTGGGCCGACCAAGGACCACCAGGTGGTCTGGATCTATCAACGCCAGCATTTGCCCGTGGAAGTGACCGCCGAATTTGAGAATTGGCGGCGCATCCGAGATCAAGATGGGGTTGAAAGCTGGGTTTTCCATTCCATGCTTGCCGGACGGCGCACAGCGATGGTGCAGCCCCGCGGCCGCTCGACTGAACTTATCCCGCTGATGGACCGCGCCGGCGGCAACCGAATTGTCGCGCGCCTTGAGCCGCGCGTGCTTGGCCACGTGCGTGCTTGCGACCGCACGTGGTGCCGTATCACCGGCGAGGGGTTCGATGGTTGGATCGAACAGACCCGCCTGTGGGGCGTCTACCCCAACGAACCCATCAACTGAGTCCTGAGCCTTAAGGGGTCAAGACAACCTTGCCCTTGGCCTTGCGGGTGGCAATCTCGCCAAGCGCTTCCGCGATCCGCTCCAAGGGATAGGTCGCATGAACGTGGAGCGAGAGCTTTTTCTCGCCAGCCCATTTTGCAATTTGCATCAGGTTCGCAGCGTTTTCTTGAGGGTTGCGGCGCGCCCATTCGCCCCAGAATACGCCGCGCACATCGCAGCTCTTCAGAAGAGTGAGATTGAGCGGCAACTTCGGGATCTCGCCGCCGGCAAAGCCAATGACGAGATAGCGACCCATCCAATTGATCGCGCGCAGCGCCGGTTCGGCATATTTGTCGCCGACGGGGTCGTAAATCACGTCAGGACCCTTGCCGCCGGTGACGGCGCGCAGGCGTTCTTTCAGATCCTCGGTCGCGTAATCGATACCCTCATCGGCGCCATGGGCCTTACAGAACGCGAGTTTATCGGCGGATGAGGCACAGGCGATCACGGTCGCGCCCATGGCCTTGCCGAGTTCAACTGCGGCGAGACCCACGCCGCCCGCAGCGCCCAAAACGGCGAGCGTCTCGCCGGGCTTTAAATCAGCGCGTTGTTTGAGGGCGTGCAGTGTGGTGCCATAGGTCACCACAAGGCCTGCCGCTTGGGCGTCGGTGATGCCCGGTGGGATCGGCGCGACATCGCGCACTTTCGCCAGGATATGGGTGCGGGCCGCGCCATAGGGCAGGAAGCCCGCCACGCGTGTGCCCGGCTTCATGGTCACGCCAGGGCCAACGGTATCGATGGTGCCGGCAAATTCTGAGCCTGGCGAGAAGGGCATCGGCGGCTTCACCTGATACATGTTCTTGATGATCAGATTGTCGAAGAAATTGAGGCCGACGGCCGTCACTTTGACCACGACTTCGCCCTCTCCCGGCACGGGATCCGGTAGCTCCTCGATCACCAGGCTTTCCGGCGGACCAAAGGTTTTGCACAATACAGCTTTCATCGATGTCCTCCCGGGACCATGTCATTGGCCGCCAAGGGACCAGCAGACCACGACCGCGTCAACCGGGCTCAACGGCGGAGGAGGGTTCCGCCCAAGGGTCTGGCCTGCTAGGGTCAGGACCCATTAATTTAGGCAAAACGGCATGGCCCGAGTGGATAAAATGGCAGGAGAAGCCCTCAATCATACCCATTGGTATGATTGAGGGCTTCGACACACCAGTTTGCCATTCGGACCTTGTCCTTCGGATGG
>JBAWYY010000393.1:0-3212 GCA_037143285.1 Alphaproteobacteria bacterium
ATGGGGATCGGCGCCTATGCGGTCGGTATCCTCGCCGCCCATGGGGTGGAGGACATTCTCCTCCAGGCGCTCGTGACCATCCTCGCCTCGGCGCTGTTCGCCGCCATCACTGGCGCGATTTCGCTGCGCACCCACGGCGTCTATTTCATCATGATCACGCTGGCCTTCGGGCAGATGATGTTCTTCCTCGCAATCTCGCTTGCGGCCTATGGCGGCGATGACGGCTTGACGCTCGGGCGCCGGTCGACCCTCTTCGGCACCACGATTCTCAAGAACAACATCGTGTTCTTCTATCTCACCTTCGCGGTGCTGCTCGGCTCCTATCTCCTGGCGCGCGCGTTGGTCGCCTCGCGTTTCGGGCGGGTGCTGCGCGGCACGAAGGAGAACCCCGTGCGCATGCAGGCCATCGGCTTTTCGCCCTTCGCCTATCAGCTCACCGCCTATGTGATCGCCGGCGTCATCTGCGGCCTCTCGGGGCTCCTGATGGCCAATCAAGCCGAGTTCGTCTCGCCCGCCTATATGGCATGGCAGCGCTCGGGCGAACTCATCGTCATCGTGGTTCTCGGCGGCATGGGCTCGCTCCATGGCGCGATCTTCGGCGCGATTGCCTTCCTTCTAATGGAGGAATGGCTCGCAGGCATTACTGAACATTGGAAGATGATCTTCGGGCCGTTCCTGATCCTGGTCGTGTTGTTCGCCCGCGGCGGTATTGCAGGCGCGCTCGACCGGCTCACGGGAGGGCGGCGTGACTGAACCGATCCTCGCCCTTGACCATCTGCGCAAGGCCTATGGCGCCTTGGTGGTCACCGACAATGTCTCGCTCGCCGTCAACCCCGGTGAGCTCCACGCCATCATCGGTCCCAATGGCGCCGGTAAAACCACGCTGATCCATCAGATCTCGGGGCTCGCGCCGTCAGACGCCGGTCGCATCCTGCTGGGCGGCACCGACATCACCCGCCTCTCCATGCCGGCGCGGGTAAAAATGGGGCTCGCCCGCTCGTTCCAGATCACCTCGATCCTGCCGGGCTTTTCGGTGCGCGATAATGTGGCGATGGCCGTGCAGGCGCGCTCGGGCTCGAGCTTTCGCTTCTTCCGGGATGCCTCGCGCGAGCGGGCTTTGAACGAGGCCGCCGACGAGATCCTGGCGAGTGTTGGCCTTCTGAACCGGGCGCCCTTGCGGGCGGGCCTCCTCTCCCACGGCGAAAAGCGTCAGCTGGAATTGGCTGTGGCACTTGCCACCGAGCCGCGCGTGCTCCTGCTCGATGAGCCGCTCGCCGGCACGGGCAAGGAGGAATCGGAAGCCATCGTCGCCATGCTGCTGAAGCTCAAGGCGCGCTACACCATCGTGCTGATCGAGCATGACATGGACGCGGTCTTTGCGCTCGCCGACCGCGTCACCGTGCTCGTCTATGGCCAGGTGATCGCGAGCGGGAAACCGTCCGACGTTCGCGCCGACCCTGCAGTGCGAGCCGCCTATCTCGGTGACGAGGAGGCCGCCTGATGCTGAAGGTGGAGGGTCTGAAAGCCGCTTACGGCGACAGCCAAGTGCTGTTCGACATCGGCTTCACGGTAGGGGCCGGCGAGGTCGTCACGCTGCTTGGCCGCAATGGCATGGGCAAGACCACGACGGTCAAATCGATCATGGGGCTTCTGAAGCCAAATGGCCGGTCGATCAGCTTTGACGGCGCCGACCTTACCGGCCTTGCGCCTCATCGGATCGCGCAGCGAGGGCTCGGCCTCGTGCCGGAGGGCCGCCAAGTTTTCCCAACGCTCACGGTTGAGGAAAACCTGATCGCGACCGCCGCCGCCCGTTTCGGCACGCCGCGTTGGACGCTCGCGCGGGTCTACGGACTGTTCCCGCGCCTTGCCGAGCGGAAGGGCAATTTCGGCAATCAGCTCTCCGGTGGCGAGCAGCAAATGCTGGCGGTCGCCCGCGCGCTGATGACCAATCCGAAGCTCGTGATCCTCGATGAGGCGACCGAGGGCTTGGCCCCGCTGATCCGGCAAGAAATCTGGCAGTGCCTCGCGACGTTGAAAGCCGAGGGCGAAAGCATTCTTGTCATCGATAAGAATATCGATGCGCTGATCAAACTCGCCGAGCGTCATGTGGTGGTGGAAAAGGGCCGTGTGATGTGGACGGGCACGGGCGCTGAGCTTCTCGCCGACCCCAGCATCAAGGATCGCTTCTTGCATGTGTGAGGCGCGAGCGATTGCCCATTCACCACATGCGCTTTCAGCGCTTGAACCCTAAGCCCCTTCCCCGCCACAATGGTTGAAACTCGCTAAAGCGGAGATGAGACCATGTTCACGATGACACCGGGCGTAACCAAGGCCGGCCAGGGGATCGAGGGGATTTCCTGGAACATTCTCGGCCAGATCTATGTGCCGAAGCAGGTGAGCGAGGCTTCGTTTTCCTGGCACGCCACCTTTCCGCCCGGCACCTTCGTGCCGCCGCATATCCACCCGACCCAGGACGAGTTCGTCTATATGCTCGAGGGGCGGCTTGATGTGGTGCTCGACGGGCGCGAGTCCTTCGCCGAAGCCGGCGACCTCGTGCGCCTTCCCATGGGCGTGCCCCACGGGCTCTTCAACAAGTCGGACCGGGTCATCAAATGCTTCTTCTGGGTCTCGCCCACCCGCAAGCTCTATGACCTGTTCTGGGGCATCCATTCCATGACCGACCCGAACCCGGCAGCGGTCGTGGCGCTCTCAGCCAAGCACGAAGTGGACTTCCTGCCGCCGCCCGAAGAGGCGTGATCACTGCGCATTCCGCGTCGATGACGAGAAGAGAATAGCGAAGGAGCCAGTCGGCAGGGCCCGCGTGGTGCCGACCGTTGAGGCCATCTCGATCCGCTATTCACTCCTCGTCATCGATGCTTGGCTCATCATCTAACCGTGACTCTCAGCCGGCCTTTCGGTTGACTTGCTGGCTGGTAAAGCCGGCGCGGCCGGCATAGCCGCGTACGATTGCTTCGCGGTCGGCCTGGCTCATCACATCTTCAATGCGCTTGAAGCCGCCGGGTGCGAGCTTTTCCACCTCATCGATGACCATTTCCGGTCCGCCCTTGCGGTTCATCCGGACGACGTCGGCGGTCTTCGGCAGGCGGTCCTTCTCGTAGAGTTCGAGCGCCTGATAGGGATGGTCGGATTTCACCAAGAGATCGGCGAGCGAGCGTGCGTCCAAAATCGCCTGGCTCGCGCCATTGGAGCCC